>JAFUUB010000095.1 GCA_017483985.1 Bacteroidales bacterium
ACTTGTACTTCCCGGTCGCAATCTCCCGTTCATCGTACCATCCAAGGTTCTCATTCCAGAACCTCTGCTTGACTGTTTTCTGTTCCATTGACTCTTTGTTTTTAGCCCTCACAAAGTGTCAACTTTTTTCAGTTCAAGTCAGTATATGCGCAGTCCGTGGATGCGCCGGTCCTTCATCCGCTGATCGCCGTGGTCAGTTATGACGAGGTTTCCCCCATCCACAGCAGCCTGAACAATTACGGGGTTTACGGCCTTTTCATCCAGCAGCAGTTCCCCAAATACCTGTCATACGGGACCAAGTCCCTCATCGTGGGAGACCGTTCTATCCTGGCGGTGGCACCCGGGCAGGTGGGCGGTGCGGAAGACAACGGGACTCCGCTTTACATCAACGGATGGGCCTTGCTCTGGTCGGGAGAACTGCTCAGCCCCGACTACCCGTTCTTCTCCTATTTTTCCACAGACTCGCTCCGGATGGAGCCGCAGGAATGGGAACGGATTTCCCTGCTTTTGTCCACACTCAGGACGGAATTGCGGGAAAACGCCGACTCCCCCGCCCTCCGAACCATCATCACGGGCTATCTCCAACTGATCCTGGGTTATTGCAACCGCATCTACCTCCGTCAAATTTCAGAAAAGGAGCAGGGAGACAGCGATATCCTCAAACGCTTCCACCGTCTGCTGGTGGATTATTTCACGAAGGGGCTGCAGCATGAAAAAGGCCTGCCCACCGTGGGATGGTGCGCTTCGGAGCTGGCTTATTCCGCGGGATATTTCGGCGATCTGGTGCACCGGGAGACCGGCGGCACGGCCATCGGGTACATCCACGAGTTTGTGATCGGTGAAGCCAAGAACCTGCTGATGAAAGGCCTCAGCATCGGAGAAGTGGCCGACCTGCTGGGATTCAATTATCCGCACCACTTCAGCCGCCTGTTCAAGAAAGTAACCGGCAGTGCGGCCTCCGATTTCCTGAAGAAGCAATAAGATAGGATTTCCTCAGTTCCTCCGGGAACTTCTCGATGGCATAGCGCAGCATGGTCCGGGGCATGGAAGTGCAACGGCTGTCCAGGAAGGCGCAGAGCCGCTCTTCATCCCGCTTGCCGGCTTCGCGGAGCAGCCACCCGACCGCCTTCTGGATCAGGTCGTGCGGATGATGCAGCAGGATTTCGGCGATGGCGTAGGTGTCATCCAACTGTCCGTGACGGACGAAGGTCATCGTGGAAACGATGCCGATGCGCTGCTCCCAGAGGCTCTTTCCGCTGCGGGCCAGCCCATACAGCAGCGTCCGGTCCTTGTCCAGGAGCCATTCGCCCAGCAACGGATAGCAGGACAAATCCACCAGATCCCAGTTGTTGATCCGGTCGGTATGCTTCAGGTAGAAGTCCACGCAGCGCTGCCGGAGGGAAGGATCTTTTTTGGCATGGGAGAAGATCTCAACCAGGGCCAGCAAGGCCGCCAGCCGGACCTCATGATAGTCATTCAGGATGCAGGTTTCCAGATCATCAAAGCTGCAGAAACGCCAGCAGGCTTTCACCACGCTGCGCGTCACGGGGACCTTGATTCCCAAGAACTTGTCACCTTCCCCATACTGTCCCGGACCGGTTTTGAAAAAACGGGAAAGCCCGGCCACCTGGGAGGGGTCGGCATGGGACAGCATTTCCGTCAGAAGTACATTATCCATGGGTTTCTTCCGCGTAGATCCGCTCAAACAGCGTCCGAAGCGTCACCTCGTCCCGGATGATGGCCCGCAATTCCTCCAGCCGGGCGGCATTGGGCGATTCGGGGATCCAGAGTTTCAGGTAGCCGCCTTCGGCATATTTCTCGTGCAGGTGGTCCAGGGTCCGCTGCCAATGACCCTCCCGCGGCAGCTCCGGATAATGGGCAAGGCCGAATTGGATGGTCCGGCGGATGATGGATTCCGGAACGATCTGCCGGTCCGCTTCGGCCACGATCCGGCCGTATACGGAACGGGGCTCATGGTCTGAGGAAGCCCGGTGATCCTCAGCGGCTTGGGCGATCTGTTCGATCTGCCCGTCACCGAACCAACGGCGGAGTTCCGCCATTTCCCGGATGATCCGGCCGCTTTCCAGGTGATGGGTTTTCCGGTCGACACAGAGACCGAGGTCGTGGCAGGCCGCAGCCGCATAGAGCATGTTCCGGTCCACGGGGTACCAGGCCGACAGGTCGATGGCCCGCGAAACCACGCTGCGGGCATGGTCTTCCCGATGGGCCTTGTCAAATCCGGCATACCGCGGGATGACCTGTGTTTCCAGGAAGATGGCCAGCGTCGGATCGACGCCCAGCAATTCCGCGGCCAGCAGCGGCAGCAGGCCCTCGTCGGCCGGGAGCCAGCGGACGTCATGCAACTGCGTATAGTCCAGCCAGCGGGCCGCCTCGTGTTCGTTCAGATGCAGTGCCTCAGTCTGCAATGAGCACAGGAAACAATGCAGGGTCAGGTGGAAGGCGGGATAATCCCATTCCACGGTCTCCAGGAAACGGTCGATGCGGATCTCTGTGGAGAGCTCTTCCCGGATTTCACGGACCAGGGCAGCCTCCGGGGTCTCCCCCGCTTCCATCTTTCCGCCCGGGAATTCCCACCAGTCTTTGAAGTCACCGTACCCGCGCTGGGTCGCAAAGATCCGGCCTTCCCGCCGGATGACGGCGGCGACGACCTCAATCCGTTTCATCGCGCTGGACCTTGAGCTTCCGTACCGGATCGCAGGTCAGGCCGATCCCCAGTTTGTGGAAGGTCTTGCGGTCCACCTCGCTCAGCATGACCGTCGAATGGACCTGCGCGCCGGCCAGGTTCGGCAGCTGGTCCAGGGCCATCTTGCAGTTCTCATCGATCAGGCTCATCATGGAGATCGCGACCAGCACTTCGTCCGTATGCAGGCGCGGATTGTGGCCGTGCAGGTAGTTGACCTTGGTCTTCTGGATCGGGGCGATCATCTGCTGCGGAATGAGCTTGACATTGTGGGCGATGCCGGCCAGATGCTTCAAGGCATTGAGCAGCAAGGCCGCGCTGGGTCCCAGCAGGGAGCTGGTCTCGCCCGTCAGGAGGGTCCCGTCACAAAGCTCGATGGCGGCGGTCGCATACTGGGATTTCTCCAGGCGCTCCTTGGCAGCCACGGTGCACTTGCGGTCGTCAGTCGTGATCTTCGCCTTCTTCATCAGCATCGCGATCTTGGCGATCTCCGCCTCGCTTCCCTTTCCTTCCGCATAATTGCAGAGGGCGGAATAATACCGGCGGATCACCTCCTGCAAGGAAGCCTTGCTGCATACCTCGTCATCGCTGATGCAGTATCCGATCATGTTCACGCCCATGTCCGTAGGAGACTTGTAGGGAGTCTGGCCAGAGATGTCGTCGAACAGGGCGTTCATCACCGGGAAGATTTCGATATCCCGGTTGTAGTTGACCGCGGTCTCGCCATAGGCATCCAGGTGGAACGGGTCGATCATGTTCACGTCGTCCAGGTCGGCCGTCGCCGCTTCGTACGCGATGTTGATCGGGTGGGACAGCGGCAGGTTCCAGACCGGGAAGGTCTCGAACTTCGCATATCCCGCCTTGATGCCGCGTTTGTTTTCCTGGTACAGCTGGCTCAGGCAGACGGCCATCTTGCCGCTGCCCGGCCCGGGAGCGGTCACCACGACGAGCGGCTTGGTCGTCTCGACATAGTCGTTCTTGCCGAAGCCCTCTTCGGAATCGATCAGGGCGACATTGTTGGGATAGCCCTCGATCGTATGGTGATAATAGACCTTGATCCCCATGTTTTCCAGGCGCTTGCGATAGGCTTCCGCACTGGACTGGCCGTTGAAATGGGTGATCACGACGCTGTTGACGCTCAGTCCCCGGTCCATGAACTCGTCCCGCAGGCGCAGGACGTCCATGTCATAGGTGATGCCCAGGTCGTTGCGGATCTTGTTCTTCTCGATGTCCACGGCACTGATGACGATGATGATTTCAGCATCGTCACGCAGTTGCATGAGCATTTTGAGCTTGCTGTCGGGTTCGAAACCCGGAAGTACTCGGCTGGCGTGGAAGTCATCGAAGAGCTTTCCGCCGAATTCCATGTAGAGTTTGTCGCCGAAGGTGGCGATGCGCTGTTTGATGCGATCCGATTGGATCTTCAGGTACTTTTGGTTGTCGAATCCGTATTCCATAAGAGATGTCGTGAACACGGGTTGCAAAAGTAGGGAAAATACCGAAGATTTCCAATTTTATTTCGCTCCCAGCCGCAGGAAAGCATAGCCGAAACGCTCGCAGGCGGCCTTTTCCAGTTCCTCCCGGTCGTCCGGATGGGCGATGGAAATCAAAGCCTTGGCGCGCTCCGCCAGATTCTTGTTCCGCAGGTAGACAATGCCATATTCCGTGGCCACATATTGCGTCTGGAACCGCGTGGTCACGACCCCCGCGCCCGGCGCCAGGTGGGCGACGATCTTGTTCTTGCCCTTGAGCGTCCGGGACGGCAGGGCGATGAACGTCTTCCCTCCCTCGGACAGGGAGCCGCCGTACATGAAGTCATGCTGCCCGCCCACGCTCGAGAAGATCATGTCTCCGATGCTGTCCGCACAGACCTGGCCGGTCAGGTCCACCTCGATGGCGGAATTGATGGCGCAGACCCGCGGATTCTCCCGGATCCGGAACGGATCGTTGGTATAGGCCACATCGTAGAACTCGACGTCCTTGTTGTGGTCCAGGAACTCGTACATGTGCTTGGACCCCAGGGCCAGCGAAGCGATGCTGACCCCGCGGTGGTTCTTCTTCAGGGTGTTGTCGATGACCCCTTCCTCCATCAGCCGGACCACCCCGTCGGTCATGGCCTCGGTATGCAGCCCCAGGTGCTGATGATGCTTGATGCCGTTCAGGATGGCGTTCGGGATGCCGCCCACGCCGATCTGGAGGGTCGCCCCGTCCGGGATCTCGCCCGCGATATGGGCGCCGATGGCCGCCTCGATTTCGGTCGGCGGCCCGAATTCCATGGCCACGGGCGGGATGTCGCATTCCACGGCCGCCGTGATCTGGGACTCATGGATCAGGCACTTTCCGTACAGGTACGGGATGCTCTTGTTGACCTGGGCGATGACCACCCGGGCACACTCGACCGCGGCGACGGAGATGTCCGCCGAGATGCCGAAACTGCAGTAGCCGTTCTCGTCCGGCAGGGAGCAATTGATGAAGGCCACGTCGATGGGCAGCTGGCCGCTCCGGAACAGGTAGGGCACCTCCCCGAGGAATGCCGGGACCATGCTGCCGTATCCGGCCGCCACGTGCTTGCGCTGGTCGGCGCACAGGAAGATGCTGTTGACGATGAAGGAATCCTTGTATTCCGGTTTGCAGAACGGTGCCGGGCCGGTCGTCACGTTGAATCCGGACACGATCTTGACGTCCCGCAATTCATCGGCCCGGTGGGTCAGCGCTTCCTGGAGCATGACCGGGACGGAGGTGCTGCCCTGGCAGCAGATGGTGTCGCCGCTGCGAATCAGTTTCATCGCATCATCGGCACTCATGTATCTCATACGCGTTCTGTATCTAATTGGACGAAAAGACGCAGTCTTTCATCGAGGGTTTCAAAGTCTTCTTCAGTCAGCAGCCGGGACACGCAGACCCGGATACCGCATTGTCCGCTGCCGGTGGTGTTCAGGGCGACGGCATTGATGCCGCAGCGCATCAGCCTTGTCAGCAAGGTATTATTATCCAGGTCCTTATATCCGACGGTATAGAAGAAACCGTCGCCGATGGACTGGTCCATGTCCTTGTCATAGACCAGGTGGAAGCCATGCCGTTCGAACAGGTAGCGGGACCGTTCGGACCGGCGCCCGTATTCCCGCAGTTCCTTCACGAAATCATACCGGCCTTCCACCGCCGCCTTCAGCATGGCCGCCAGGGCGTACTGGGCCGAATGGGACGTTCCGGAGGAGGCGACGTACAGGTAGGTCAGGATGTAGTTGTCCCCGAACTTGCCGATGCCGAACCGGCGGCGCAGGGAAGGATACTCCCGGTGGTAGAGCTTGTCGGAGATGACGGCCAGGGCGATGCGTTCACCCGCGTAGCTGAAGATCTTGGACGCGGAGAGCGTGATGACATAGTTGTCGGTATACCGCGCCACGGTCGGCTGGAACGGCGGTTCGAACGGACGGGACATGTCCTTGCGGAAATCCATGCACAGGTAAGCCATGTCTTCCAGGACGATGACATCGTATTTGTCGGCGCATTCCCCGATGATCCGGAGTTCTTCGTCGGTCAGGCAGATCCAGGCCGGGTTGTTCGGATTGGAATACAGGATGGCAGCGATGTTGCCCTTGGACATGAATTCCTCCAGCTTGTCGCGCAGCTTTTCCGCCCGGTAATTGTAGATATCGAAATAGACGTTCTTGATGCCCAGCACGTCCGGCTGCCGGCCATGGGCCGAGAAACCCGGACAGATATACAGGATCGTATCTTTCTCCGGCTGCAGCTGCGCGCTTTCCAGCACCAGGTTGAAACTCGCCTGCATCGAACCGACCGTCGGGACGATGCACTCCGGCGGCACGTCGATGTCGATGAAGGCCTTGACGAACTGCGAGGCATTCTGCTTGAGTTCCGGCAGGCCGCTGATGATCGGATAGACCGAGGCCACCCCCCGGTCCAGGGCCTCTTTCTGGGCCTGGATGCCGACCGGACAGGCTTCGATACCGGGGACGCCGATCTCCAGGTGGACGAAGGGCTCCCCCACTTCCTTTTCCAGGGCGGCGCCCACCGCGACGTTCTGCCGGATGGTCGCCCTCGAGATATCCTGGATATCGTTCTTCTCCAGGATCTCGTCTATGATTCGCTGGTCAATCGGTTCTTTCATCGCGCAAGGTGTTCTTTCGCATAGGCAAACCCGGCATCAAAGGCCGCGATGTTCGTTTCCACGACGGCATCGCCCTTCCGGGCGAAGACCTTCCGGATGCCGTCCCGGAGCTTGTCCGGGTCCAGGATCCGCAGGACGGAAGCCGTAGCTCCGAGCAGGACCATGTTGGCGCTGCGGGGGGAACGTACCTCCTTGGCAAGGGCGTCCACATCGATGGCAATGACATGGGGAAGCCGGTGAAGTTCATCCCGAAGGGCCGTTTCTTCGGGATAGTTGGGAATGTTGACGAACGGGGTCGTATTGGTGATGATCCATCCGTCTGCGGCCAGGTAGGGTAAGTAGCGGAGCGCCTCCATCGGTTCGAGGGAGACAATCAGGTCGCAGCAGCCCTTCGGGATCAGGTCGCTGCAGATCGGTTCGGAGGAAAGGCGGAGGTTGCTCTGGACATCCCCGCCACGCTGGCTCATGCCGTGGACTTCGGCCTGCTTGAGATAGAGGTCCTGGTCCAGGGCGGCCCGCCCGATCACGGTCGCGATGGACAGGATGCCCTGTCCGCCGACGCCGGCTAAAATGATATCTTGTTTCATGGTCATTCGTTCTTTTCGGTTACTTCTTGGCCGCGTGACGGCGGGCGGTCTGGATGCATTCGCGGCGGCAGATGATGACGGAGACGCCGTGATATTCAATCTCTTCCCGGATCGTCTGTTCCATTTCCGGATAGTTCTTCGGCAGCGGGACGATCGTCCGCAGGTGCTCCGGCGCGACCCCCAGGCCCAGGCAGATGGATTCCAGGCGACCGGTGCCCGCGGAATCCTGTCCGCCGGTCATTCCGGTCGTCAGGTTGTCGGAGATGCAGAGCGTGATGTCCGCCCCGGAATTGACCGCATCCAGCAGCCCGGTCATGCCGCTGTGCGTGAAGGTCGAATCACCGATCACGGCCACCGACGGCCATACGCCGCTGTGGGCCGCTCCGGTCGACATGGTCACGGATGCGCCCATTTCCACGCAGGTGTGGAAGGCATGGAACGGAGCCAGCCAGCCCAGGGTATAGCAGCCGATGTCGCTGAAAACGCGGGCGGTCGGATAGTCCTTCAGGACGTTGTTCAGGGCCGTGTAGAAATCGCGGTGGCCGCAGCCCTGGCAGAGGGCCGGCGGGCGCGGGACGGTCACCTGGGAGGCTTCCGGCCGCGGGAGGTCCGGCAGTCCGAGGGCGGTGCGGACACAGTCCGGCGTCAGCTCCCCGGTGCGCGGGAGGGTTCCGTCGAGACGGCCCTTGATCGTGAGCCCGCTGTCAAAGATCCCCTTCAGGCGGGTTTCCACCAGCGGCTGTCCCTCTTCCAGGACCAGCAGGGTCCGGCACTGCGCGGCGAGCCGGCGGGCCAGTCCGGCCGGGAACGGATACTGGGAGACTTTCAGCACCGGATACGGACAGCCGTCCGGGAAATTCTCCATCAGATAATTATAGGCGATGCCGCAGGCAATGATACCCAGGGACTTGTCCGGTCCGTCGGTCAGGACGTTGAACGGAGAAGCCTCCGCCGCTTCGGCGAAACGGGCGTGGTCGGCGATCAGGGCTTCGTTGCGCACCTTCGCATTGACCGGCAGCAGGACCCACTGGCGCGGGTTCTCCGGGAAGGAGAGGCCGTTCTGGGCGCGGAGGTCGCCGGTCTCGACCACGGCCCGGGAATGGGCCATACGGGTGGTCAGTCGCATCAGGACCGGGATCCGGTGGGCTTCCGAGAAGTCGAAGGCATGACGGACCATGGCGTAGGCTTCCTGCTGGGAGGAAGGTTCGAAACAAGGGACCATGGCGAAATCCGCATAGAACCGGGAATCCTGTTCATTCTGCGAGGAATGCATCGAGGGATCGTCGCAGGCCGTCACGACCAGGCCGCCGTTCGCCCCGGTCATGGCCGCACCCATGAAGGCGTCGGCACAGACGTTCATTCCGACATGTTTCATGCAGACCAGGGCCCGTTTCCCGCAATAGGAGACGCCCAGGGCGGCCTCCATGGCGGTCTTTTCATTGGAACTCCAGTCGCAGTGGATATTTCTTTCCCGCGTCAGCGGGTGGTTCTGGATGAACTCGGTGATTTCGGTGGACGGGGTACCGGGATAGGCATAGACGCCGGAAAGACCGGCGTGCAAGGCGCCCAGCGCCAGCGCTTCATCCCCCAGAAGCAAATGTTTTTCAGCCATATTGCAATCTGTGTGTTAAATAATGTGGTTGTTCTGCTACAAAATTATAAATTTTAAGAAAAATAACAAATAACAAACGAAAGAATAATTGCAAAAACGTTTTCGACTTTTAATTAATCATTCTCCCCATATCGGCAAAAATGCCTATCTTCGCCTTTGCAATGGACCGGAAGACCTGCATATCCGTCATCCTGCCGCTCCGGCTGGCCTGGACCCCGTCCTACTGGGCGGAGGAAGGAAGCGTCGTGCGCGGGAGCCGGGTCCGGGTCCGGTTCGCGAACAAGGTCTACAGCGGCGTGGTCGAAGCCCTCGCCGTCGAACCCTCGGCCGATCCGTCCAAGATCGCGGACATCCTGGCCGTCGAAGACCTCCCGCCCGTTTCCGAGGCGGAACTCCGGCTCTGGCAGTTCATCGCCGAGTACTACCTTTGCTCGATCGGCGAGGTCTTCCGCTGCGCCAGTCCGGCCGGCGCCATCGCCCAGCAGCAGACAGCCGTGCGGGTCCGGGAACGGATGGAGAAACAACTGGAAGGGATCCGCGACAAGATGACCCGGGCCCGGAGGGACGATACGCGGCAGCGCTACGCAGCCGCCGCGGCCATCCTGGAAGCCCGGCTTTCCGGGGCACCCGTCCCCCAGGAAGCCCTGCCGGAAATCCACCTGTCCGATCTGCAAAGCAAAGCTTTAGGTCAGATACGGAAAGCCTTTCTGGAAGAAAAGATTGTACTGTTGAACGGCGTGACCGGTTCCGGGAAGACGGAGCTCTATGCCCAGCTGGCCCGGGAGACCCTTGCCCAGGGCCGGAACGTCCTGTACCTGGTCCCGGAAATCGCCCTGAGCCGCCAGCTGGAAGACCGCCTGGAAGCCTTTTTCGGCGACACTCTGCAGGTCTTCCATTCCGCCCTCACCGCGGCCCGCCGCCAGGAAGTGGCCGATACCGTCCGGAAGCATCCCTACATCGTCCTCGGCACCCGTTCCGCCCTGTTCCTGCCGCACCGGGACCTCGGGCTCGTCATCGTGGACGAAGAGCATGACACTTCCTACAAGCAAGACAGCGCGCCCCGCTACCAGGGCCGCGACACCGCGGTCGTACTCGGGCGGATCCATGGCAGCCGGATCATCCTCGGCTCGGCGACGCCCTCTTTGGAATCCCTGTACAACTGCGAAACCGGGCGCTATGCACTGGTTTCATTATCAGAAAAATATCACGGAGGACCGGAAGCGGAGGTCGAGATCATCGACACCCGCGCGGAGCGGCGGAAAAACGGCATGACCGGCAGCTTTTCCCGCAAGCTGGCCGCCCGGATCTCCCAGACCCTCTCGGAGGGCGGACAGGCCGTCATCCTGCGCAGCCGCCGCGCCTATGCGCCCGTAGTGCAATGCACCGCCTGCGGCATGATCCCGAAGTGTCCCAACTGCAACGTATCCCTGAGCTACCACAAGACCACCGGCAGGCTGGTCTGCCACCATTGCGGCCACCAGGAAGCCTATACGGGCACCTGCCCGTCCTGCGGACAACCGCTGGAGCCGCTCGGCGCCGGGACGCAGCGCATCGAGGAGGAGCTCCATGCCCTGTTCCCGGAAGCCCGCATCGCCCGGCTGGACAGCGACGCCGCCCAGGACAAGCTGCATGAGCAGCAGGTCATCCGGGATTTCGCCGAGCGCAGGACCGATATCCTCGTAGGCACGCAGATCGTTACGAAAGGCTTTGATTTCGAAGGACTTTCCCTGGTCGCCGTCCTGCAGGCGGATTCCCTCCTCGGACAGCAGGATTTCCGCGCGGACGAACGGGCCCTGCAACTGCTGGAGCAGTTCCGGGGACGCTGCGCCCGCCGGGGAAGCCCCGGGCGCTTCGTCATCCAGACCGCCCAGGCCGACCATCCCGTCTACCGGCAGCTGGCCGGGCAATCCCCTTCTCCCGATTTCATCGGCGACCTGCTCGCCGAACGGCGGGCCTTCGGATACCCGCCCTATTCCCGCATCATCCTGCTGATCTGCCGGGATACCGACCCGCTCCGGCTGGACCGGCTCTGCCGCCAGCTGACCGACGCCCTGTGCGCCGCCTTTGTCATCCAGCCGTCGCTGCTCGCCTCTCCGGCGCAGGGCAGCATCCAGCTGACCGGTCCCTATGCGCCGCCCCTCGACCGGACGGCCGGCCAATTCATCCGCCACATCCGCCTGACCCTCCGC
The DNA here is from genome assembly GCA_017483985.1 of Bacteroidales bacterium. The sequence continues at coordinate 11,219 of JAFUUB010000095.1, forward strand.
AAGGACGCCTCCCTTTCCGCCAACAAACAATTGCTGGCCAAGACCCTCGCCCAGTTTGAGAAAGACGCCCGCTATCCCGGGCATATCTTCGCCGACGTCGATCCCGTGTAGGCCGGATCCCCCATTCCGTGGAACATTTTTCGCCGACTGTGGAACAAAAGTCGGCGAAACCGGAAATCTCTCGTTTTTATTTATTAAATTTGCATGTTTACAGTAGAACCATTCATCCATGGGAAAAGTCATCGCCATCGCCAACCAGAAAGGCGGCGTCGGAAAAACCACTACCGCCATCAACCTGGCGGCCTCCCTGGCCGTGTTGGAAAAGAAGGTGCTCATCATTGATGCAGACCCGCAGGCCAACACGACCTCCGGTCTCAACTTCTCCCCCGAAGACGACCAGAAACGGACCCTGTACGAAGTCATGATCGGTGCCCTGGACATCCGTGACGCCCTCATACAGACCGAGATGCAGAACCTGCACATGATTCCCTCCCACATCAACCTCGTGGGAGCCGAAATCGAGATGCTGGACAGCGAGAACCGGGAATCCATCCTCAAGCACGCCCTCGCCCCGATCCGGGACGACTACGATTTCATCATCATCGACTGCTCCCCTTCCCTGGGACTGATCACGGTCAATTCCCTGACGGCGGCCGATTCGGTCATCATCCCCGTCCAGCCCGAATTCTTCGCCCTCGAAGGACTCGGCAAGCTCCTCCAGACCATCCGGCTGGTGCAGGACGGCGTCAACGGGAACCTGCAGATCGAAGGCTTCGTCGTCACCATGTTCGACGGCCGGACCAAGGTACACTCCCAGGTCGTCAGCCAGTTGCGCGAGCATTTCAAGGACATGGTTTTCAAGACCATCATCCAGCGGAGCATCCGCCTGAGCGAAGCCCCTTCCCACGGCAAGCCGATCATCCTGTACGACGTGATGAACAACGGTACCGCCAATTACCTCAACCTCGCCAAGGAAGTCCTCGAGCGGAACGGCCTGGCCCCAGAAATCCAATAGTAAATGAGCAGCAAATCCCCCGCACGCGGATTGGGCAAGGGCCTCGGCGCCCTGCTCGGTGAAGCCGGAGACCTGAGCAGTTTCCGCAAACCGGTCGGCTATGTCAACAAGGAAGTCGTCGGTGCCAAGGAGCCCCAGGATACGGCAGACATCCTCCGCATCCCGGTCGACCTGATCGAGCCGAACCCTTTCCAGCCCCGCAAGTCCTTCGACCAGGAGGCCCTCGCGGAACTGGCGGAATCCATCCGCACCTTCGGCCTCATCCAGCCGGTCACCGTGCGCAAGAAAGATAATGGCAAATATCAGATAATCAGCGGCGAGCGCCGCTTCCGTGCCTGCCGTCTGGCCGGACTGGAGATGGTTCCCGCCTACATCCGGGACGCCAACGACCAGGGCATGCTGGAGATGGCGATCGTCGAGAACATCCAGCGGGAGAACCTCGATCCGATCGAGGTGGCCATGAGCTACCAGCGGCTGATCGAGGAATGCAACCTGACCCAGGAGCAGATGGCCGAGCGGGTCGGAAAGAAACGCGCCTCCGTCACCAACTACCTGCGCCTGCTCAAGCTTCCCGCCAAGGTCCAGCACGACCTGAAAGTCGGCATCCTGAGCGTGGGACACGCCAAGGTCCTGCTCGGCGTGGACGACCCCGTCCTCCAGGAACAGCTCTGCGACCTGGTGATCCGCGGCGACCTGAGCGTCCGCCAGCTGGAAGAGAAGGTCCGCAAGATCGGCAGGGAGGGCGCCAAGCCCGATACGACCCAGGTCCCGGAGCTCCCGGATACCTACTACAAGGTCCTCGAGCACATGGGCCGCTGGTTCGGTGACAACATCAGCCTTCGCCGTTCCCCCGCCGGAAAAGGCACCATGACGGTACGGTTCAATTCGGACGAGGAGATGGAACGTTTCCTCAAGGCATTGGACCAGAACAATTTGTAGCCTATGCGGAAATTTTACGGCATCCTGGTCTGCTTCGGACTGCTCCTGCTGGCAACCCAGCCGGCCCGGGCCCAGTTCCGGGAAGAAGCCTTCTCCCAGCAGTACAACGACGACGCCGACTCCCTCGGGCGCGACTCCACGGATGTCATGTTCTCCTTCAAGGATTATTTCGGCGGTCTCCGGCACAAGAAGGAAGCCAAGATCGGGACCATGTTCGCCGGTTCGACCCTCTTTGTCGGCGGCCAGCAGGTCTACAACCGCCAGTACTGGAAACTGCCGGTGATCTACGGCGGGCTGGCCGCGACGGCAGGCCTCGGCATCCATTACCGCCACCGGTACAACGACGGCGGCTCGGACCATGACAAGCTGATGAGCAACCTGATGTTCGCCGGGACGGGGCTCATCTACTGGGGGGCGCTCCTGGACGGCGTCGCCTTCTACCGCACGGACAGCCCGCACCTGCCGGGTCGCGCGACCCTGTACTCGATCCTGCTGCCCGGCCTGGGCCAGTCCTATAACGGGGAATACTGGAAAATCCCCCTGTACTACACCGGCATGATCGTTTCCGCCAGCCTCCTGGTGACCAACAACACCAATTACCGGCGCTACAAGCGGATCCACAACGAAGCCACGGCCGAGGACGGGACCTACGACGGTCCGGTCACCGCGCAGACCGCCTTGTACTATCGCAATGTATTCCGCCGCTACCGCGACTATTCCATCGTGGCGCTGGCAGGCTTCTATCTCCTGCAAGTCATTGATGCAAATGTATTTGCATACATGCAGGATTTTGAAGTTTCGGACGATATCACCCTCCACGTCGCTCCGGCCGTCATTGCGCCCGAGCGAACCTATGCATTCGGCAACCAACCCGCCTTCGGCATGAGCCTGGGCCTGAGATTCTGATAACATGAAGATACGAACGATCCTCCTTCCCCTCCTCCTCTGCGGCGCATTCTCCCTTTCCCCGGTTTCCGCACAGATCCCGGACCGGACGACCGTGCCCGAGAAGAACAACCCTTTGAAGAACAATCCGCTCAAGTCGCGCAGACAGCTCAAGAAAGAAAACGAGCAGATGAAAGCGGAACTGGAAGCGCTTCGCCAGCAGTTGGAAGACATGCAGGAACAGTATCACGCCAGCGACAGCATCGCGGCGGAGATGATCGAAATCTTCGAAGAAAACGAGGACCGCCTCGGCACCGGCATCGCGCCCGAAGACTATACCCCGGAAATCACCGACAGCCTGCTGAACCTGTGGTACCAGAGCCGCCGGGTACGCCGGGCCAACTACGACCTCAGCCCGGAGATCGAGTACAACATGGACTCGGTGCACTTCACCTCCGACGTCCCTGATTCCGTCTTCCTCCAGCGGCTGGCCAAGATGAATGCCTATATCACCCTCCCGTACAACGAGACGGTCAAGAACTACATGATCCTCTATTCCGAGAAGATGCCCACCAAGATGCGGCTCATGCTCGGACTGGCCGACTATTACATGCCGATCTTCGAGGAGACCCTCAACAAGTACGACATGCCGGAGGAACTCAAATACATGGCCATCATCGAGTCCGCCCTCAACCCGGTCGCCGTGTCCCGCGCCGGCGCCAAGGGCATGTGGCAGTTCATGCACACCACCGCCAAGAGCTACGGCCTGAAGATCAACTCCTATGTGGATGAACGGCTGGATCCGGTCAAGGCGACCGACGCCGCCGCCCGGTACCTGAAGGACGCCTACCGCATCTTCGGGGACTGGAACCTCGCCATCTCCTCGTACAACTGCGGCGCCGGCAATGTCAACAAGGCCATCCGCCGGGCCGGAGGCAATGACAATTTCTGGGCGATCTACGAATATCTTCCCCGGGAGACCCGCGGCTATGTACCGGCCTTCGTCGGCGCCATGTACGCCTTCCATTATTACAAGGAACACGGACTGGTTCCCGATGACGTGGACATGCCGGCCCATGTGGACACCTTCGAGATCCGCCGCAACCTGCATTTCGCCCAGATCTCCGAGCTGGTCGGCGTTCCGATGGACATGATCCGGGAACTCAATCCGCAGTACACGCATGACATGATCCCGGGCAACGAGAGTCCGTATATCCTCCGGCTCCCTTCCCAGTACACCACCGCCTTCATCGACCACCACGATTCCCTGTATACGTACAAGGCGAAGGAGCTCTTCTCCCCCGCCACCCTGGAGAACATCAAGGCGGCCGGCAGTTCCTCTTCCCGGACGCAAACCACCTATGTCGTCAAGCGGGGGGATTACCTGGGCAAGATCGCGGCCCGCAACCATGTCACCGTGTCCCAGATCAAGAGTTGGAACAACCTGCGCAGCAATACCGTCCGGGTCGGCCAGCGGCTGATCATCTACAAGGGCGGCAGCGCTCCGGCGCAGGCTTCGCAGGCGGCATCCTCCTCCGGCAGCACCCAGGCGGCATCCTCCGGAGCCGGTTACACGACCTACACCGTCAAGAAGGGCGACAACCTCTACGAAATCGCCCGCCGCTACCACGGCGTGACCGCCGACCAGATCAAGAAATACAACGGCATCGGTAACAACATCCGGGTCGGCCAGAAGATCAAGATTCCGCACAAATAAGCATCTACCAGTTGCGCTGAACCTGTAACTTGAGCCCGGCCCTGCCGGGCTTATCCTTTCTGTAAAGAAGCGAAGCCTGCAGCCAGATGGACCATTTCCGGCCTTTCCGCCCGGCGTACACCGCCCCTTCCCAGCCCCGGCCGTAATAGGACGGGACCGAGAAATATCCCGGGGCATTCCGCTCATAGGCATAGATCCGGTCCTCCCAGTCATCGATCCGGAATGCCGTTGCGCGCAGCCACGCCTGCCCCCGCGTCCCCTTCCACCCGGCCTCCGCATAGGCCAGCAGTCCCGTTTTCCGGGAATGCGACGCCTCCGTCCGGCCGGTCAGCAGCCACCCGCCCCGCTGCCACAGCCAGTCGGAGCAGACATCCACCCGCAGCCGGGGCTCCGCCATCCGGTAGCGGCCGCCCAGGCGGTATTTCCAGGTCCACGGGCCCCGCTGCCACAAGACACCGGCCGACAGGAGCTTCACCTGTCCCTGCCGCTTGGACGGATGCCAGGCCGCATCCAGCGACGCCGTCAGCAGCAGGGTACTGAATGCAACGGCCGCCCCGGTCTCATCCGACACCTTCGAGCCGCTCCGCACCGCGCCGGCATCCCGGGAGACATAGCCCTCCGGGAAGTGACGGGCCATCAGGGCCAGCCGGCCGCCGTCCCCTACCGGCAGGATCAGCCCGCCGACTGCCGCCGTCTTCCCGGAAGGCAGGTCCTTCGCCACCTCGGCGAAATAATCCGTCCCGTCCCAACAGAAACGCGCGTCCACGGCCGCCCGGCCCGAACCGTCCGGACGCCGGAAGGCCGTCGCCGAGAGCTGGCCGAACCGGCCGAACCAGGCCACGTTGCCGCCGACCGGGCCCTCCCGGGTCCCGAACAAGGTAAACGTCCAGCGTCCCGCCTCGAAATCCGCAGCCAGGCCCCGGTAGCCGGATCCCGCATAGGAACGGCTGACCGACAGGCCGGAGGGCCGCCGGATGGCCGCGGCCGGCGACGCGACACCGCTGAGTGAGAAACCGCTCCACAGGGCCAGTCCCTGGCCGAAGCGGACCTGGTAATCGCCCAGGACCAGCCGCCACCGCCGCCGGTAGAGCGCCACGAAGGACGACCGGCCCGACGGCGGCCAGGAAAGCCGTTCCCCATAGACCGTACGGCCCGCGAGTCCGGCCTCCCAGCGGTCTTCCCGTGAAAGGGAGAGGCGTCCTCCTCCGCTCCCGTCCCCGCTGCGCCAGGCGCCCCGCAGGGTCAGTTCCCCGCGCAGGGATGGCTTCTGCACCGGCTGTCCCGGCAGGCGGGACGAGGAGAAGGAGAGGAACGGCGCCAGCAGGGCGGCCTGCGCCTGGCCGAAGCCGTCGATCCGGGCCAGTTCGGATGCGGAGAGGATGTCCCCCTCGTTCTCCCGCCAGTCCAGCAGCGTGGCGACCTGGTAACGGGAGAACAGCCCGCAGGCGAGCAGCCGGCTCCGGGAGAGCACATTGATCCGCAGCGGATGGGCCAGGTAGTGTCCGTACTGCTCCGCCTGGGAGGCGTCCAGCGATTCCACATCGGCCAGTCCGTCCAGGGCTCGGAACGTTTCCTCCTGGGCGGCGCAGACCCGCAGGGACAGCAGCAGGAGGACGGTTATGCACATTCTTTTTTCCATACGGACGCAAGGTAGCGGGATTCCGGATGCACTTTGTTGCGCGACGGAACATCTGCCTGCTGTTTTTTACGTTTTTTAGCGAAAAAGCGTTATTTTTGTGCACCTGATTCGTCAAGCAACCATGGATAACAAAATCAAACTTCTCGACAAGACCTTCAAGCCGTTCCTTTCCCACGAAGTCATCGAAAAGGCCATCGACCGGGTCGCCGCCCGTATCAATGCGGATTTCGAAGGCTGCCCCGACATCCCCGTCCTCCTGTGCATCCTCAACGGATCCATCATGTTCACGGCGGAACTCATGAAAAGGCTCACCTTCAACTGCGAACTGGTTTCCATGAAACTCTCCTCCTATATCGGCACCCGCTCGACCGGGCAGGTCCGCGAGGTCATGGGTGTCACCGGGAGCCTCAAGGACCGCCGCGTCATCATCGTGGAGGACATCGTGGATACCGGCAACACGATCGAGGACCTCTCCCGCATCGTCCGGGAAAGAGGCGCCCGGGAAGTCCGGATCTGCACCATGCTGCTCAAGCCGGATGTTTACGACAAGGACATCAAGCTGGACTATGTCGCCATGGAGATTCCGAACGATTTCATCGTCGGATTCGGGCTGGACTATGACGAACTCGGCCGCAACCTCAGGGACATCTATGTCCTCGACCCCGATCCGGATTATCACGTTATCGATCATAAAATGAACTACTACATCTTATTCGGTCCTCCGGGTGCGGGCAAAGGCACCCAGGCCTCGGCCATGGTCGAGAAGTACAACCTGTGCCACATTTCCACCGGTGCCCTCCTCCGCAAGGAGATCGCCGCCAACACCAAGCTCGGCCTTAAGGCCAAGAGCCTGATCGATGCCGGCGAACTCGTCCCCGACGAGGTGGTCGAAGGCATGATCGAGCACGAATTCGACACCGTCAAAGGCGTATCCGGCTTCCTGCTGGACGGCTTCCCGCGCACGATCGCCCAGGCCGAAGCGCTGGACAAGATCCTCTCCGCCCGCAGCGAGGGTGTCACCTCCGTCGTTTCCATCATGATCCCCGACGAGATGATCAAGGAGCGCATCCAGCACCGCGCCGCCATCGAAGGCCGGGCGGACGATGCCTCCGAAGAGACCATCAACACCCGGATCCGCACCTACCACGAGAAGACCGAACCGCTCATCGACTTCTACCGCAAGGCCGGCAAGTATGTCGAAATCGACGGCACCGGCACCATCGAGGAGGTCCGCGCCAAGATTTTCACGGAAATGGACCGCTTCTAAGCAGGAATGGCCGACAGCAACTTCATAGATTACGTAAAGATTTTCTGCGCCTCAGGCCACGGCGGCGCCGGATCCACCCACCTGTATCGGGCCAAATACATCCCGAAAGGCGGGCCGGACGGCGGTGACGGCGGCCGGGGCGGTCACGTCATCCTGCGGGCCAACACGCAGTTCTGGACGCTGATCCACCTGAAATACCGCAAGGTAGTCCGGGCGGAGAACGGTGCCCCGGGCAGCGGTGCGCTCTGCAAAGGCAAGCAAGGGACGGACATCTTCCTGGACGTCCCGGTCGGTACGGTCGTCAAGGACGCCGAGACCGGCGAGGTGCTCGCCGAACTGGTGGAAGACGGCCGTCAGTTCATCCTCTGCCGCGGCGGAAAAGGCGGACTGGGCAACAACAACTTCAAGAGTGCCACCAACCAGACGCCCCGGTACGCCCAACCGGGCGAGGAAGGGCAGGAAGGATGGTTCATCCTGGAGCTCAAGGTCCTGGCCGATGTCGGCCTGGTCGGCTTCCCCAATGCGGGCAAGTCCACCCTGCTGGCTTCCGTCACCTCCGCCAAGCCCAAGATCGCCAACTATGCCTTCACGACCCTGGAACCCAACCTGGGGATCGTCCGGTACCATGACGACCGTTCCTTCGTGATGGCGGACATCCCGGGCATCATCGAAGGGGCCCATGAAGGAAAGGGCATCGGCCTGCGTTTCCTGCGGCACATCGAGCGGAACTCCGTCCTGCTGTTCATGGTCAGCGTCGAAGAGGAGAACATCAACGAAAGTTACAAGGTTCTCCTGAAAGAGCTGAAGATGTACAATCCGGAACTCCTGGCCAAGGACCGCATCCTCGCCGTGACCAAGTGCGACATCGCGGATGAGGAGATGCGCAAACGCGCCCGGCGCCACCTGCCCAAAAGCATCCCGACCGTCCTGATCTCCTCCGTGACCGGAGAAGGACTTCCGGAGCTCAAAGACCTGCTCTGGAGCGCTTTAAACGGCTGATCCCGTGAGCGACGCCCTCCATACCATCCATGGGCTTGATCAGGACATTACCCTCCTGATCAATGGTTTTCATAGCTTTTTCACGGACCACGTCTTCCTGTTCCTGTCCAAGAAATGGTTCTGGGTTCCCTTGTACGGGATGATCGTCGTCTACCTGTTCTACCGGCTCGGCTGGAAGAAAGCCCTGGTCTGTATCGCCTCCATCGTCCTGACCATCGTAGCCTGCGACCAGTTCGCCAACCTGATCAAGGACGGGGTGGCACGGCTGCGGCCCTGCTACAGCAGCCGGATGCTGGAAGGCGGACTGCACATGCTGGAAGGCCGGGGGAACCATTTCGGTTTCTTCTCCGCCCATTCCGCCAACGCCTTCGGGCTCGCAGTCTGTTCAATCCTGGCGTTCCGCAACGACAAAACCCTCTCCTACCGCAAATACACCGCGACGATCCTGACCTGGGCGGCGCTGGTATCCATCAGCCGGATCTTTGCGGGAAAGCATTATCTCGGGGACGTAATCGTCGGCATCCTGATCGGCTGCCTGTTCGGATGGGTGTTGGGCCGGACGGCCCGGTGGGTCATCCGCAGATACATTGAAAAACCGGCCGCCTGAAGCGACCGGTTTTCTTTTACAACGAAGGAATGACTTTCTCCATCTGGATGCCGCGGGAGCCTTTGACCAGGACCGTGGCGCCGGACAGCGGATGCTCCTGCAGCCACACGGCCAGGTCCGCCGAGGTGGCGAACCAACGGATTGTATCCGGTGTTCCCGTGATTTCCAGTGCCTTGCGGAATTCTTCCCCGACCAGGCAGGCGGTCTGGGCGCCGAGTTTGCGGACGATGGCCACATGTTCCTGGACGGAATCCGCTCCCAACTCGCGCATGTCTCCCAGCAGGGCGACCTTCTTCGGGTCGGCCACGGCCGCGAAATTGTCCAGCGCCGCGGCCATGCTGGTCGGATTGGCGTTATAGGCGTCCAGGATCAGGGTATTGCGTTCCGTCCGGGTCATCTGCGAACGGCTGTTGGCCGGGACATAGTCCGAGGCGGCCTGCAGCGCATCTTCCAGGTCCACGCCGAAATGCCGGCCGATGGCCAGGGCGGCCAAGACGTTGTTCGCATTGTAGGCGCCGACCAGGTGCGTTTCCAATCCCAGCAGGGTCTCGGGATCCTCTTCCGAAGGGACGGCCATCCGCAGGTAGGGATGGGCCGCGTCGGAAGGAAGGACCAGCACGTCCCAGGCTTTGATGCCGTACGGGATGGTGGAAAGCCCGCGACCGGCCGCCATGGCGGAAAGGTCGGGATCGTCGGCATTCAGGAAGATGGCCTTCCCATGCGCCGCGATATAGTCATACAACTGTCCCTTGGCCCGCTTGACCCCTTCGAAACTGCCGAAACCCAGCAGGTGGGCCTTGCCGACGTTCGTGATCAGGCCGTAGTCCGGTTCCGCGACCGTCACCAGGTGCAGGATGTCATCCGGATGGCTGGCGCCCATCTCGATGACGGCGAGCTCGGTGGCGGCATCCATCTTCAGCAGGGACAGCGGCACGCCGATGTCATTGTTCAGGTTCCCTTCCGTCGCGGTAACCTTGTATTTCTTCGACAGGACCGAGCGGATCAGTTCCTTGGTCGTCGTCTTGCCGTTCGTGCCGGTCAGTCCGATGACCGTCAGGCGTTCTCCGTTTACGGTAAGGTGTTCCCGGTGATACCGGGCCAGGTCCTTCAGCGCCTCCAGCGTATCCGGGACCGGGATGACCTTCTCCCCTTCCACGCCGGCATCGGCATTCACGACCGCATAGGCGGCACCGGCCTCCAGGGCCTTCAGGGCATATTGGTTCCCGTCGAAATTCTCCCCTTTCAGGGCGAAGAACAGTTCGCCGCCCCGCAGGGTGCGGCTGTCAGTGGTAACACGGCCGCCGCAGGACAGGTAGATACTATATAATTCTTTGATATCCATAATACTTTATTTGACGCCGGTCGAGCCGAAACCGCCGGCTCCCCGTTCCGTTTCATCCAATACCTCGACCGCTTCCCAATCCACCCGTTCGTGGCGGGCAATCACCATCTGGGCGATCCGTTCCCCGGGCTGGACCGCGAAATCCTCATGGGAAAGGTTGACCAGGATCACCCGGAGCTCGCCCCGGTAGTCCGCGTCGACGGTGCCGGGCGAATTCAGGACCGTGATCCCCTTCTTGGCGGCCAGGCCGCTGCGGGGCCGGACCTGGGCCTCATAGCCGGCGGGCAAGGCGATATACAGGCCGGTCGGGATCATTGCCCGCTCCAGCGGACGGAGGACGACCGGTTCGGAAAGGTGGGCCCGCAGGTCCATGCCGGCCGACAAAGCCGTCGCGTAGGCAGGGAGCGGGTACGGGGAATGGTTGACAATCTTGACTTGCATGTTATTTCGGGGCTATTCGGTACAGGACGGCGGCGATAACCGCATAGATGATGTTCGGCAGCCACAGGGCCAGGCCCGGCGACAGGGAGCCGGTATAGACGAACATCTGGGCGAACCGCAGGAACAGGATATAGGAGAAACTCAGCGCGATGCCGATGGCCAGGTTCCATCCGATGCCGCCGCGCTTCTTCTTGGAAGACAGGGCGACGCCCATGACCGTCAGGATGAACGCCGAGAACGGCAGGGCGAACCGGTTGTTCTTTTCGATCAGCGAGTATTTGACATCGGCATCCCCGCGCATCCGCTGGGTCGCGATGTAGCGGTTCAGCTGGCCGAAACTCATCTCTTCGACGGACTCGTCATTCCGGTAGAAATCCTCCACCGTCAGCTGGATGACCGTATCCAGCTGGGCGCCGGAGCGGATCCGGTCCTGCATCAGGCCCTTTTCGTAATCCCGGATGAAATACTTCTTCAGGGTCCAGCAGCCCTTCAGGCTGTCCCAGGCGGCCGTTTCGGCCGACAGTTTGGATATCAGTTCATTCTCCTCCATACGTTCCAGCGTGAACTTGTAGGCCGTATTGTTCCAGCGGCTGAATGACTCGACGAAGACGAACTGCCCCGGAGAGATTTGGTAATGGATATTCCGCAAGCGGCCGGTATGGTCGTGCCTTCGGGAAGTATAAGTATTCTGGAACTCAAGCCGTTCCACATTGGAATGCGGGATGACCCAGAGGTTGAGCGTCAGGGAGAGCAAGGCGATCAGGGCCGCCGAGAAGATGTAGGGCACCATCATCCGGTGGAAATTCACGCCGCACGAAAGGATGGCCACGATCTCGGAATTGGCCGCCATGCGGGAGGTGAAGAAGATGACCGTGATGAACACGAACAGCGGGCTGAACATGTTCATGAAATACGGGATGAAATTGACGTAATAATCGAAAATGATCGCCTTGAGCGGAGCCTTGTTCTGCACGAAGTCATCCACCTTTTCGCTGATGTCGAAGATGATGACGATGCCGATGATCAGCAGCAGCGCGATGAAGAAGGTCGTCAGGAACTTCTTCGTGATATAGATATCCAGTTTCTTGGGTCTCAGGTCCATGACACTACAGTCTAGTCATAAGTTTAGGGACGGTGGCGTCCTTCCACGCGGCGAAATCCCCGGCGATGATATGCTGGCGGGCCGTCCGGACCAGGTCCAGGTAGAAGGCCAGGTTGTGCTCGGACGCGATCATGGCGGCAAACATCTCCCCGGCGATGAACAGGTGACGGAGATAGGCCTTGCTGTACTGGTGGTCGACAAAAGACGTGCCTTGCGGGTCCAGCGGGCTGAAATCGTCCGCCCACTTCCGGTTGCGCATGTTCATGATGCCGTTCCATGTGAACAGCATGCCGTTGCGGCCGTTGCGCGTCGGCATGACGCAGTCGAACATGTCCACGCCGCGGGCGATGCCTTCCAGGATGTTGGCCGGCGTGCCGACCCCCATCAGGTAGCGGGGCTTATCCTCGGGAAGGAGCGGGTTCACCAGTTCGAGCATCTCATACATCTTCTCGGTCGGTTCGCCGACGGCCAGTCCGCCGATGGCATAGCCGCCGCGGTTCGGTCCGTCCAGGGTGAGGGCGTGCTCGACGGCCTGGCGGCGCAGGTTGGGATAGACGCAGCCCTGGATGATCGGGAACATGGTCTGGGAATAGCCGTACAGCGGTTCGGTCTCGTCGAAACGGCGGCAGAAACGCTCCAGCCAGGACTGGGTCAGTTTCAGGGACTTGGCCGCGTATCGTTCGTCCGCGTCACCCGGGCAGCATTCGTCGAAGGCCATGATGATGTCCGCGCCGATCTTGCGCTGGGTATCGACGTTGTTCTCCGGCGTGAAGGTATGGCGGGAACCGTCGATGTGGGAGGCGAACGTGCAGCCGTCCGGGGTCAGCTTGCGGATGCCGGTCAGGGAAAAGACCTGGAACCCGCCGCTGTCCGTCAGGATCGGACGGTCCCAACCGATGAATTTATGCAGGCCGCCCGCCTGGTACAGGGTATCCAGTCCGGGACGGAGGTAGAGATGATAGGTATTGCCCAGAATGATCCGGGCCTGGATGTCCTGTTCCAGATCCCTGTGGTACACGCCCTTGACCGACCCTACCGTACCGACCGGCATGAAAATCGGCGTTTCTACGCTGCCGTGGTCCGTGGTGAAAATGCCGGCTCGGGCGGCGCTGGCGGGATCTGACGCTATCTTCTCAAATTTCATTCACTGCATTTTTTCAAGCTACAAATGTAGCAATTTCCGCCAATTTAACCTATATTTGTGAGTTACCATATGCACTGAAAACAATAAACATTTCTCCGATATGCAAAACAAACAGCTTACCATCAAGCTCATCGTGATGAACTTCCTGGAGTTCGCCGTCTGGGGTGCCTACCTGACCTCCCTCGGCCGCTACCTGGGCAATGCCGGCCTCGGCCCGCAGATCAAATGGTTCTTCGCGATGCAGGGCATCGTCTCCATCTTCATGCCGACCCTCATGGGCATCGTCGCCGACCGCCACATCCAGGCCCAGAAGGTCCTGTCCCTCTGCCACGGTCTCGCCGGCCTGTTCATGATCGCCGCCGGCCTGTATTGCATGAACGCGGGCGCCAGCCTGGCCTTCGCTCCCCTGTTCGTCCTGTACAGCATCAGCGTCGCCTTCTTCATGCCGACGATTGCCATCGCCAACTCCGTGGCATACAACGCCCTGACCAAGGCCGGGATGGATCCGGTCAAGGATTTCCCGCCGATCCGCGTCTTCGGGACCGTCGGTTTCATCTGCAGCATGCTGGTCACCAACTTCCTGAAAATCGGCGGCACCGCCATGCAGGATTCCTATACCCAATTGATTTCCTCCGGTATCCTGTCCCTCGTCCTCTGCGGCTATGCGCTGACCATGCCGGCCTGCGAGACCAACAAGGGCGGCGGAGAGCAGACCCTCGCGGAAGCGTTCGGACTCAAGGCTTTCGCCCTCTTCAAGGACCGCCAGTTCGCCATCTTCTTCATCTTCTCGATGCTGCTGGGTGCCTCCCTCCAGATCACCAACGGCTACGCCAACACCTTCCTGGGTTCCTTCGCCGAAAACCCGGCCCTGGCCGACACCTTCGCCGTCAAGAATTCCAACGCCCTGATCTCCATCAGCCAGATCTCCGAGACCCTCTGCATCCTGCTGATCCCGTTCTTCATGAAGCGGTTCGGCATCAAGAAGGTCATGCTGATCGCCATGTTCGCCTGGGTCTTCCGCTTCGGTTTCTTCGGAGCCGGCTCCCCGGACATGCCGGGTGTCATCCTCTTCGTACTGAGCTGCATCGTCTACGGTGTCGCCTTTGATTTCTTCAACATCTCCGGCTCCCTGTACGTCGAGCAGAACACCTCCACGGACATCCGCTCCAGCGCCCAGGGCCTGTTCATGCTGATGACCAACGGCCTCGGTGCCACCATCGGTACCCTCGCCGCCGGTGCCGTCGTGGACGCCACCGTCTACAACGCCGCCAATCCTTCCTGGAGCAAGGCCTGGTACATCTTCGCCGCCTACGCCTTCGTCGTCGGCATCCTCTTCATGATCCTGTTCAAGGATCCCCAGAAGCAGGAGGCTGCGAAATAAAAAAAAGGGACCCTACAGGATCCCCAGTTTGCGCAGCAAGGCTTCCGGCTGCGGGTCATGCCCCCGGAAGTTGCGATACAAGACACTTTCATCCTCGGACGAACCCCGTTCGAGGATGTTTTTTCTGAAGCGGCCGGCCGTCACCCGGTCGAAAATCCCGTTCTCCTGGAAGAGGGCGAAGGCATCGGCTTCCAGGACCTCAGCCCATTTGTAGCTGTAGTAGCCGGCGCTGTATCCGCCGGAGAAGATGTGTCCGAAAGAGGGGCATACCGCCGTCCCTTCCACGGCAGGCAGGGTCCGGCAGGAGGCCAGGACCCGGTTCTCAAAGGTTTCCACATCCTCGTCCGGGACCTCGGTCAGGGTATGCCAGGCCATGTCAAGCAGGCCGAACTGCAGCTGGCGGACCTGGGCGTAGCCCGCCTGGAAATTGCGGGCGGCCACGATCCGGCGGATGTATTCTTCCGGCAGGGGTTCCCCGGTTTCATAATGCCGGGCGAAGGTATCCAGCCAGGCGGGCTCATAGGCCCAGTTTTCCATGATCTGGGAAGGCAGTTCCACGAAATCGCGCGCCACGTTCGTACCGCTCTGGGACGGGTAGCGACCGCGGGACAGCATCCCGTGCAGGGAATGGCCGAACTCGTGCAGGAAGGTCTCCACTTCGCCATGGGTCAGCAGCGAAGGCTTGCCGGCGGCAGGCTTGGAGAAATTGGTCACGATGCTGATGAAGGGACGGTAATCCTTTCCGTCCTGCATGTACTGACCCCGGAATTCCGTCATCCAGGCTCCGCCGCGCTTGCTTTCCCGCGGGAAGAAATCGGCATAGAAAAGGGCCAGGTGCTCCCCCTTCTCATCCAGGACCTCGTAAACCCGGACATCCTTGTGATAGACCGGGATATCCTTCCGCTCCGAGAAGGAAAGGCCATACAGGCGGCCGGCCAGTCCCAGCACGGCGCCGATGGTATCATCCAGGTTGAAGTAGGGCTTGAGCAGCTGTTCGTCGACATCGAAGCGGGCCCGGCGCATCCGTTCCGACAAGAAACTGAAATCCCAGGGCATCAACGGTTCCCCGAACCCTTCCGCCCGTGCGAAACCGGACAGTTCCTGCACCTCCCGGCGGGCCACCGGGAGCGAAGGTTCCATGAGCCGGTCCAGGAACCGGTCGACCGTCCCGCGGGTTTTCGCCATCCGGGGCTCCAGCGCGTAGTCCGCATAGGTCCCGTAGCCCAGCAGGCGGGCCAGCTCGAGCCGCAGCCGGACGATGTCCCGGATCACCGGCGCGTTCGTATCCAGCGCACGGCTGTTGTACGCCCGCCACATCCGCTCACGCAGGTTCCTGCGGGTGCTGAACTTCAGGAAAGGACCGTAACTCGGGGCATGCAGCGTGAACAGCCAACCCTCCTGACCCTTCTCCTGCGCCGCTTCGCGGGCGGATTCCCGTACATATTCCGGCAGGCCTTCCAGATCCGCCTCCTCCGTCAGCAGCAGGGAAAACGCATTGGTCGCCGCCAGGGTCTGCTGCCCGAATTTCAACTCCAGCAGATCCAGCTGTTCCCGGATCTGCCCGAACCTACCACGCTCGGCTTCCCCGAGGGCCGCGCCGCTGCGGACAAAGCTCCGGTAGGTCTCTTCCAGCAGCCGCTGCCGGTCCCGTTCCGTTTCCTGTGCCGCCTGGTGGACCTGACGGACCCGTTCGAACAGGGGCCGGTTCAGGGAGACATACAGCGAGAACTCCGTCAGCATCGGGGATACCTGCTCGGCGATCGCTTCCATCTGCGGGTCCGAGTCGGCCTCCAGGAGATTGAAGAAAATTCCTTCAACCGCGGCCAGGTCACGGCCAGCGTATTCCAGGGCCTCCACCGTATTGGCGAAGGTCGGCGGTTCGGGGTTGCCCACAATGGCGTCGATTTCCGTTTTCGCCCGGCGTACCGCCTCTTCAAAGGCGGGAACGTAGTGTTCTTTCCGGATCAGGTCGAAACGCGGTGCGCCGAAAGGGGCGTCAGAAGGGATCAGGAGCGGATTATCCATGGTTCTTGTTTTTCATCTTCACAGACGGCAAAGTTACATCATTTTCGCCGGTCTTCCGCCTCGGCACGGCAATTTTGGTCAAATTGGAGACCTGCACCGGGGTCTGGCGGAAGCGGATGTCGTAGCACATGTACTCGAACCGCTTCCCGACCGGAATGGCCGCCGTCACATACTGGGGATCATACCCCAAGGCACGCAGGTCGTACAGGTTCATCCGGCTGATCCCCAGCTTGAGCAGGTCATTCAGCACTTCGTAATTCCGGGACAGCGTTGCCTTGACCTTGACCCGGTAGCTCCGGGAGGCCTTTTCCAGGCGGTTGTGCCACCGGTTCTTGCAGCTTTCGCAGCAGAACTTCTTGTCCGGGCGGCCATACGTGATGGCATCGCCGCACTCCAGGCAGTGCACCAGGGCATCCTCATCGATCTTGTAAGCCATCGTCTCTGATTTTTCGCACAAGGTCGGTTCCTTTCCCCTATTCCGCAAGCAAAACTTGCCCGGGAAACGGATTTTACCCGAATCTTTTCCATCCTAACTTTTTTCCTTGCCGTCCCGGCGCAATACAGGATCATCTTGGCGGCAAAAGAAAAAATCCAGCCCGGGCCCGGAGCAAGTTGCCCGGGCCGGGAGATCCGCCGGATCCGCCCAAAAACCCGCTGTCCTGAAGCCGCATGGCAAAAAGGTGCGGCAAAATTCGGAAGTCCGTCCGTTGCTTGGGGGAAACCCCGTCCGGAATCACCTTACTTTGCCCCTGTCCACCAAGCGCGCAAAGAGAACGTGGAACCCAAGTTCAACCGAAAAATCATGCAACCATGGAACAAATCAACAAAATTGAAATCGTCGGCCTCGTCGGCAGCGTCCGCACCAACATGGTCTCCGGCAACCTGGTCGTCAACTTCACCGTCGCGACGACCGCCGCGTACAAAGGAAGGGATGGCAACGCCATCATGGATACGACCTGTTATAGCAACAGATAGATTATCACAAGTACATTACTGAAGTTGCCCATCACGGTTAATGACGGGCAACTCTTTTGCTTTTTCTCTTTTGATAACGATTATACCAGGCTTTTTAAGTATTCCTTTAGCTTGCTATTTCTTTCCCACGATTTGACCTTCGGCTCGGTTAAGCCAACTTCAGCGTAGGCGTTTTCCAGTGCTTTCCGTTTCTGTTCCGAGTCTGCCCTTGCGTATATCTCAGTAGTTTGTATTGACACGTGTCCTAAGATGTCCCTTATGTAGATCAGATTTACGCCAGCTTGTAGAAGATGCATCGCTCTAGAGTGCCTTAAGACATGAGGGCTGATCTTTTTCGGGACGAGTTCATCATGAAGGAGTTGAGCTTCATGATAGTACTTATTCAAGACATATGTTATTCCAGCGGTAGTCAGTTTTTCTCCCCAGGTATTATAGAAGAGGGGATGTGATTCTCGACTAGGAAGATTTAAGTGCTGCTCATTAAGGTATGTCTCAAGGAGGTGTACGATATTACCGTCCAGAGGGACGATCCTCGTTTTATTCCCTTTACCGTGTATCATAACAACGCTAGGTTTTGACAAGCGCAAAGAGGAGGGAGTAAGGTCTATCAGTTCCTGTACTCTTGCTCCTGTATTATAGAGCAAGGATAACATGGTCAGGTCTCTACGTCCTTTTACGGATGACACGTCGATGGTTTCCAAGACGGATTTGATACCATCTATCGTCAGATAATGGATTGATCCTTGTGGGCCTTTTTTATTCTGGATAGAGCACACCTGTTTCCACTGGGCCATATGCAGAGGGTCCACGTACATCAGATATTTACAGAAGGATTTCATGACCACACATCTGTGATTCCTTGTCCTGACCGTGGCTGATTTGTTGGTTTCCAGCCAGTCCAGGTAGTTCAAGACATTGACCTTATTGACATTAGCCAATGATATTCTATCTGGCTTTATATGATGTTCGTCCTCCAGATATGACAGGAAGAGTGTGAAGGCGTCTCTATATGCCCTTATTGTATTTGTGCTACATCCCTTTTCCTGCACGAGATATCCCATGAAGAACGATTCCAGCACTTTTGCAAAGTCTTTATACTGATCCATTTTTGTGTGCGTTAACGGCATTGTTTATTATAGCATCAAGAGAACAGGAGAGCGGCTCCGTTAGTTTTATTATGTCGGGATACGCCATTTGAGCGAGCCTGAGATAGTATTCCGTGGCCTGGACATCACAATGTCCCATATATACGGCCAACGATGGCAGACAGCAATATGGATCTTTCCCAGAGTTGACCATTTTTATCAAGGCGTGCACGCAAGCAGTATGTCTTAGGTCATGTACCCTGATACCGTGGCGGCCTTGCTGGTGTTCTATCCCGGCATTTCTGCAGATTGCCTTAAAGCGCAATAAGATAGTCCCTGAGTTACATTTTGTCCCATCAGCCTTTATAAAGAAGGGGCTTGACGGGTCTTCTATTCCTCGCTTATGGATTCTGCTCCTATTTTTTATGTATTCTCGTAGTACAGTTTCTAGGGATTCGTTGATTGGGGCGAACCTGTCGCTATTATTCTTGGTGTTTCGTATGACTATGCAATGCTTGTCAAACATGACATCGCGATTCTCTATCCCAAGAGCTTCATTTATTCTAACACCGGTGCTGTAAAGGAGGCGAAGCAATGCCGGCATCACGAGTTGATGGCTGTCTTTCGTATATAGTCGATTCCTCCAGTCATCACATTCTTGGAAGATTCTGGCCATTTCGTCGTACGAGAAGATATACGGAACAAAGGTTCTTTTGCCTGGTTTGGGGAGCCGCGGGATATGACATAGCACCCCACAACCACATAAGTATTTGAGGAACCTTGACATATAAGCCGCCTCGTGATACAGAGTTATCTGGTTTAGTTTGTTCCATCTATCCAACCAGCCCTTGTATATGTCCTCTGACAGGAGTTGATCAGCCTGATAGTTGACCTTCACGAGGTGTTGATCAAAGGTTCGAAGTGCGAACTCAACCAATTTGGGATTCTTCCCTTGAGATTCATATTCGGCAAGGTATGCTCTCATATAAGGAGCAAGGGGACTGACAAAGTCATACTCAATTTTCTCCATACAATATCCCTCCATATTGATTGTAGTACTTACTATCCACCATGGGAACATCAAGAGAACAAGCTAACAGCGAGTTTATGTCAGTATTCAAGTATAGCATCGTTGAACTCGTGAACTCATGACCTAATGCCTCTGATATAACAGGTAGTTCTACCCCGTCATTCAATAAAGTCGATGCCAAGCTATGTCTTAGAGAATGCGGGCCAGCGTGCCTCCCAGATATGTCCGCCCCTGAGTTTATGATCCAACGATGGACACGGGATGTAATTAGGTTCGTCGTGACAGGCCTGTCCGGATATGTATGGCTTACGAAGATATTCTTTATCTCGGTCGGAGGGCGTCCATTTCGGATATAGTCTATTATTGCATTGCCAACATCTTCAAGTAAAGGAAGTGCGACATATATGCCGGTTTTCGATTGTTCTATCTCGATTATGTTCCTGTCCCAGTCAATATTTGAGAACTTTAGAGAACAGATGTCACCCGCTCTTATACCGAGCCGTGAAGCTAGGAGAACCATAGCGTAGTCGCGCTTCCCTACGGCGGTAGATCTATCGATAGAAGACTCAAGCTTTATAACTTCCTGAGGACTATAGAACGACGGAAGCTTTCGACGCTCCTTATAATGTATGTCATCCAGACAACTCTTTTGTTCATAACTGATCAGGTTCTGCTCATACGCAAAGGTTAATAAAGATTTGATTAGTATACGGATTCTACGTTTTTGGAAGTTGGAAGAGTCAATATAACGGACAATAACGTCCCTGGACAGATTTTTTAGTGTGATTTTCTGCGCATGCATACTGACACAGAAGTAGCTTAGATAACTTCTGTATTGCGCAATAGTTGCCGTTCCAACATGACCCTCCATAGACTCAAGTAATGACAGGGCCGTTGAACCGATTTCTCCAGGGAACGAGCGAGTTTTGGGACAAGCTCCGCGCCGGTATATTGTATCGGAAGAAGTGCTCAAGATTAAGTTCAATCGCTTTATAAATTTATGTGCTCGCACCTTGATCCTGTCTTTCCACGACGAGGTTGCAACCATCTTGAGATACTTTTCCCCAACTAATGGCGTGTAATATCGACATGCTGTTTCTGTCATGTATTCAATCAGACGCCTAGCGTCCCAGACATATGCAACAATGACTCTTTCTGAGAAGCCACTTGCAATGAGGACCGCCCTACATCGATGGATGATCCTTTCTTTTGAGATGTTCTTTTTCATACAATTGTTATCGATAGAGATTATCAAAAGATACGATAAAGAACAAAAAGAAAAAGAGGTGCAGTGCACCTCAAGAATAGCTTGTTATCTAAGTCCTTAACACTGCTGGGCACAACAAGCTGAAAACCATGCAGAGGACACCGGTTTATGTCAAGATTTGATAACAATTGTCTTTGGATAACAGGTG
>JAFUUB010000096.1 GCA_017483985.1 Bacteroidales bacterium
CGCAAAATTCTTCGAATTGTCTTCGTTTTTGTGGGAGGTGGTGGACTCGAACCACCGAACCCTGAGGGAGCGGATTTACAGTCCGCCGCAATTGCCACTATGCGAACCTCCCAAGTTCTTTTTTCTCCTTCCGGAAGCCTTGTTGAGCCGATAGAGGGATTCGAACCCACGACCCCGAGATTACAAATCACGTGCTCTGGCCAACTGAGCTATATCGGCTTTTGCCCGATTCATCTCCGAAAGGGACTGCAAAGATAGGCATTAATTCCAATTCTGCAAAAATTTTCGAATTATTTTCTTCATTTTTCCGTTAGTGTGAGGATACCCCGGAGAATCCCGTCCCGGTCCAGCCCGCAGGCCGCCCTCTGGGCATCCTGACGGTCCTGGACGATGAATTCATCGGGGATTCCGAGCCCATGCAGGCGGACGGCGTGGTCGTGTGCGGCCATGTATTCCGAGACGGCGCCGAAAAGCCCTCCGGCCAGGCAGCCTTCCTCGGCGGTCAGGACGGCGGGGAAGCGCACGGCCACCTCTTCGAGGATGTCCGTGTCCAGCGGCTTGACGAACCGCATGTCGTAGACGGCCGGGGTGAAGCCCATCCGTTCCCGGCACAGGGCGGCGGCTTCCACGGCGCGGTTGACGACCGGTCCGGCCGCCAGGATGGCGATCTTCTCCCCGTCCACGATCCTTTCGCCCTTCCCGGTGGGGAGCAGGCGGGCGGTTTCCTCCCGCCAACGGACGCCTTCGCCGCAGCCGCGCGGATACCTTATTATATAAGGGCCGCTTTCCGACTGCAGGGCGCTGTACATGAGATCTTTGAGCTCCTTCTCATTGCGCGGGGCCGCGATGATGGCATTCGGGATGCTCCGGTAGGCCGCCAGGTCGTAGCAGCCATGGTGGGTTGCACCGTCTTCGCCGACAAGCCCGCCCCGGTCGAAGCACAGCACGACCGGCAGGTCCTGCAGGGCCACGTCGTGGATGATCTGGTCGTAGGCACGCTGCGCAAAGGAAGAGTAGATGTTGCAGAACGGCCGCATCCCGCCTGCCGCCAGGCCGGCGGAGAAGGTGACGGCGTGTTCTTCATCGATGCCGACGTCATAGAAACGTCCGGGCATCTCTTTCGCGAAACGGGTCATCCCGCATCCGGTGGCCATGGCCGGGGTGATGCCGACCACGCGCCCGTCCTGCCGGGCCAGTTCGCAGAGAACTTCCCCGAAGACGTCCTGGTAGCGGTCTGCCTTGTACGAGGAGGGGAGCCGGCGTCCGGTCTCGGGATCGAACCGGCCCGGGGCATGCCAGGTCGTCGGGTCGGCTTCCGCGGCCGGATAACCTTTGCCCTTGACGGTATGGACGTGCAGCAGCCGGGGACCGCGCAGGTTGTGGAGCCGGCGCAGGATATCCACCACCTGCGCGATGTCATTTCCGTCGATGGGGCCGAAATAGCGGAATCCGAGGGCTTCGAAGATGGCACCGCCGGATTTGCGGACCAGGTTGGACTTGGTGTCCTTGGTGACTTTCTGGATCCAGTCGCGCAGCTTGCTCTCTCCGGTGAGGTCCCAGACGGCTTGCTTGAAGCGGTTGTATTTGCCGCTGGTGGTCACGCGCAGCAGGGATTCATGGAGGGCGCCGATGTTGGAATCGATGGACTGGTTGTTGTCGTTGAGGATGACAAGCAGGTCGGCGGCACTGTTGCCGGCGTTGTTGAGGCCCTCGAAGGCCAGTCCGCCGGTCAGGGCGCCGTCGCCGATCAGGGCGACGACCTTCTCATGCCGGCCCTGCATGCGGGCGGCTTCGGCAAAGCCGAGGGCGGCGGAAATGGAGGTCGAGGAGTGCCCGGTCCCGAATGCGTCATAGGGACTTTCCGAGCGTTTGGGGAACCCGCTGATCCCATCGCGGGTGCGGTTGCCCTTGAAGGCTTCCCGCCGTCCGGTCAGGATCTTGTGTGCATAAGCTTGATGTCCGACATCAAAGACCAGTTTGTCCGTGGGGGCATCGAAGACATAGTGCATACCGACGATGAGTTCCACGGCGCCCAGGCTGGATCCAAGGTGGCCGGGGTTGACGGCGCAGCACCGGACCATGTAATCGCGGATTTCCGCACAGAGCCGGCGGAGTCCTTCCATGTCGAGCCGTTTGATATCGGCAGGGGCGTTGATATGGTCTAAGATTTCGTACATAATTCGGGGCGGCTAAGATACGGATTTCTTCCGAGAAGGAAAAATTTCGGATAAAAATGGTTACCTTAGCAGCTCAGATGTGAATTCTATAATAATTGTTATCATATGACTGATACGATCAAAAAATCCTTGCGCGACTCCGCGGCCATGCGTTGGACAGCCCTGCTGCTGCTGGCCCTCGCGATGTTCTGCGCGTACATCTTCATGGACATCCTGTCCCCGATCAAGGACCTGATGCAGGAATACCGCGGATGGGATTCCACCGCCTTCGGTACGATGCAGGGTTCCGAGGTGTTCCTGAATGTCTTCGTGTTCTTCCTGATCTTCGCGGGTATCATCCTCGACAAGATGGGCGTCCGCTTCACGGCTGTCCTCTCGGCGGGCGTGATGCTGATCGGCGCCATCATCAAGTGGTATGCCGTCAGCGAAGCCTTCATGGGAAGCGGCCTGGAAAACTGGTTCAACAACAACCTCAATTACATTCCGCTGTTCGACGAACTGGGGGTCTCGCCCTTCTACTGGGGCATGCCGGCCTCGGCGAAACTGGCGGCCTGCGGCTTCATGATCTTCGGATGCGGCTGCGAAATGGCCGGTATCACGGTCAGTCGCGGTATCGTAAAGTGGTTCAAGGGGCATGAGATGGCCCTGGCCATGGGCTCCGAGATGGCCCTGGCGCGCCTGGGCGTGGCAACCTGCATGATCTTCTCGCCGTTCTTCGCCAAACTCGGCGGTCATGTCGACGTGTCCCGCAGCGTCGCCTTCGGCGTCGTGCTCCTGTGCATCGCCCTGATCATGTGCATCGTGTATTTCTTCATGGACAAGAAACTGGACGAGCAGACCGGCGAGGCGGAGGAGAAGGACGATCCCTTCAAGATCAGCGACATCGGCCGGATCCTCAGCGACGGCGGATTCTGGATCGTGGCCCTGCTCTGCGTGCTGTACTACAGCGCCATCTTCCCGTTCCAGAAATATGCGGTGAACATGCTCCAGTGCAACCTGACCCTGACCGAGCCGGCTGCCGATTCCTTCTGGGCCGGTTCCAGCGTGACCATCGTCCAGTATGTAATCATGCTGGTGGTCGCCGCCGCCGGTTTCATCAGCAACTTCCAGAAAGAGAAAACCCGTAAGTACATCTTCCTGGGCATCTCCATCGCCGCGCTGGTGGTGTACTGCTACATGGGTTACATGCGCCAGAGCGCCGAGTCCATCTTCGCCGTCTTCCCGCTGCTGGCGGTCCTGATCACCCCGATCCTCGGCAACTACCTGGACCACAAGGGTAAGGGCGCTTCGATGCTGGTCCTGGGCTCGATCCTCCTGATCGCCTGCCACCTGACCTTCGCCTTCGTCCTGCCCGCCTTCAAGGGCAATGCCATCGGCGGCGCCATCGTCGCCTACGTGACGATCCTGGTACTGGGCGCCAGCTTCTCCCTGGTCCCCGCCGCCCTCTGGCCGAGCGTTCCGAAGCTCGTGGACAGCAAGGTCATCGGCTCCGCCTATGCCCTGATCTTCTGGATCCAGAACATCGGCCTGTGGCTCTTCCCGCTGCTGATCGGCAAGGTCCTGGACAAGACCAACCCGGGCGTGACGGATCCGACCCAGTACAACTACACGGCTCCGCTCGTGATGCTGGCCTGCCTCGGCGTGGCCGCCCTCGTGCTCGGCCTCGTACTGAAGGTGGTTGACCGGAAGAAAGGCCTCGGCCTTGAAGAACCGAATATCCAGTAAAATGGCTTCTTCTGCGAAATTGGGCAAGTCAGCGTGTTGGATCGCGCTGGCTTGTCTCGTTGTACCGATGTTCGCATCGTACTTCTTCGACGACATGTTCTCGAGCATCTCCTACCTGTTCGAGAACCCGTCCCTGACGGCCCTGGGCTGGGATGCGGCCGGATACGGACTCTATACGAGCGGGTACAGCGTACTCTGCGTGTTCGGCGGCCTGGTCCTGTGCGGCATCCTGCTGGACAAATGGGGCGTCCGGGTGACCGGATCCCTCTTCGTCGGCATGATGGCTGGTGGTGCGATGCTGGTGCTCCATGCCATTACGGCCGGCTATGCCCCGGAAAAGTCCCTGAAACTGGCCTACCTGGGGTGCATGCTGTTCGGTCTGGGGAGCGAAATCGCCGGAACGGCGGTGACCCGCTCGATCGCCAAGTGGTTCAAGGACGGTCCGATGGCCCTGGCCATGGGACTGCAGCTGGCCATCGCCCGGTTGGGAACGGCGTTCGCCCTGGTCCTTTCCCCGCGGCTGGTCGTCGAGAATGCCGGGCATGTGTATTCGCTGGCCGAAACGGCCCGTCCGGCGGTCTTCGGCGTCGGCCTGATGGTGGCCGGCCTGATCACCTGGGCCTTTTTCGTGGCCCTGGATGCCCGGTATGACAAGCGCAATGGAACGGTCGCCGAAACCTCCGGCGAAGAACCTTTCAAACTGTCGGATGTATGGAAAGTGCTGACCAATAAGAATTTCTGGATGCTCGGCCTGCTGTGCGTCCTGTTCTACAGCAGCATCATCGCCTTCAAGAAATTCGCCGGGGCGATCCTGATTCCGCGTTTCGACATCCCTGCCGCCACGGCCGGATGGATGGTCTCCATGCTCCCGTTCTCCACGGTTATCTTTGCGCCGCTCTTCGGCCTGCTGGTCGACAAGAAGGGGCACGGGACCCGTTGGATGATCCTGGGGTCTGTCCTGGCGCTGATCGCCCACCTGCTGCTGGCCTTCGCGCCGGCCGGCGTTCCTTTCTACGGATACCTCAGCATGGTGTTCCTGGGCTTCGGCTATTCGCTCGTACCGGCCGCCCTGTGGCCGAGTGTGCCGAAAATCGTTCCGGACAAGGTACTCGGAACGACCTATTCCCTCATCTACTGGGTCCAGAACCTGGGCCTGCTCTCCTTCAAATGGATTGCCGGCGCCATCCTGGGCGCCTCTGCGGCCGGGGTTGCCAACGGACCGGTCCGTGTGGAACTCATGTTCGTCGCGCTCTGCATCGCAGCGGTGGTGATCGCCTTGCTGTTCGCCCGTACCTCGGATACCCATCCGGAACTGGGCCTGGACAAGGCGAGAGGCTAGAAGTTGTACTCGCTTCCGCCGGTCAGGATCGGATAGATGCAGGCCGGGAAGCAGAGGCTCTGGTAGATGGTGAATTCACTTTGCGAGATGGCGTTCACGTTGTCGATGTAGATCCGCTCCCGGGGTGTGGAGAATGCGTCGATGGCCGGATAGCTCCTGCCTTCGGGGCGCATCAGACCCGGACCGAAGACAATCAGGCCCGGCCGGATGCCCCAGCCCATTTCGTAATGGGTGTATTCGGTCTCGCGGTCATGCGGATGATGGACCCGGTTGCTGCCGACCCCCGTCATGAAGCATTTGCCCAGGGGGTTGAGGCCCAGCACATAGTCCATCAGCTGGCTGACGCCGTCGATGTATTTCTGCTCTCCGGACAGCCGCCAGTACAGGAGCATCGGCCAGGCATACTGTCCCTGGGCCACGTTGCTGCCCCACCAGCGCAGGTTCTCAGGGGTTCCGACCGGGTAGGCGTTCCCTGCAAGGAAACCGAGTTCCTTGTCCGCGGTCTGGCGCAGGGCCTCCGTGAAGACGGCCTTGACGGCCGGATCGGTGGGCCGGTCCTTGGCCATCAGGTACGAACAGAAATAGGAGGGCAGCCAGGCGTAGTAGGCGAAGCCTTCCGTCCCGACGTTGAAGGTATTGACGATCCCCATGACATCCTGTGCGTGGGTCTTGATATAGTCATGGTACTGCTCCTCTCCCGTCTTCAGGTACATTTCGACATTGTAATACATGTCGAACGTCGGGAAAGGCTGTCCGGCCAGGGACTGGCGGGCGAGGAAGGCCCGTTCCAGGAGCTGTTCCGCGCGCTCCGGCTTGTAAGGCTCGATCAGCCGGGCCAGGTGCACGAACAGGGCGGAAGCCCATGCGGCCGTGACGGGGCTGAGGACCTCGGTGCCGAACAGATGGTCTTCGCGGTCATAGGTGGTGAAGGGGGAATAACCGGTCGTCTCGGTGCCCCAGGGCATCTCGCCGGTTTCGGTCTGGACATATTCCCAGAACATGGTACCCCATTCGGCCTCGTCCAGGATGTCCGGAACGCCGTTGCCTTTGCCCAGGATGTTGATATTCTCGTCAAAGATGTCCGGAATGTTGAACTGGTCGTCCTTGAAGTATTCCGGGAACATCTCATACGTGGTGAGCAGGGAAGAGGAGACATCCATGTGGTAGGTGCGGCGGTCGGCATCGCCGGCATCGTGGTAACCGCCCCAGGCCTTGATCGTGGGCTCTGTGCCTTCGACCTTGAGCCGGGCTTCGCCGATCGGTCCATAGGTCAGGTAGACGGTCTCATGGCAAGGTTTCGTGCGGATGTCCCAGTCTGCATAGGGGCTTACGACCGGTACGCCGCAGCGCTGCTGGTACAGGGCGCGGAAACTGGTCCAGGCCACTTTCCGGGAGAAATCCCCGCCGACGCCGAACGGATAGGAAACCCCATATCCCTTGACGGAAACCCGGTACGGGCCCCCTTCCGGCACGGCCGACAGGTTGATCCGGTAGACATGGTCGCCCGAAGACCGGTCGTCGCCGACCTCCTGGAGGACGCCGCCCGCCACCTTGCGGCCGCGCTTGTCGATGACGGTGTATTCCGGGAGCGCCCCATGGATGCGGGTGCTCCCGCCGTCGCCCAGCCAGATGGCGAAATTCGCGTAACGGACATTCGACAAAGCACTGTAACCCACCTGATTGACCTTGATGGATTCGCAGAGGGTTTTCGTGTCTTTGAACCGGAAACGTTTCTTGCCGTAAGGGGTCTTCAGGACGTATCTTTTGCCATTTTTCAGTTTCGGGACTTCGATGTAGACCCGGTGCTCGCTGCCTTCGGCTTCGGTCACCCACTTGTGCAGGCCGATGACGCTCCGGCGCCCCAGTTTCCATTGGTCGGGCCGATAGAGGCTGATTCCCTCCAGGTCGACGATGTCGCTGGTGAACAAGGCGATGATTACGTGGTCGGAGGCTGTACGGATTTCTTGCAGTTTCAGGCTGGGATCCGGCGCGCCCGGCGTTTCGGGATAGACCGGGCTTTGGGGACCGCTGCTGGAAGGCGGGGTGACAGGCTCGGCTGCCTGCAGGACCAGCCCGAGGAGGGCCATGAGGGAAATGGTGAGGATAGAAGGGGAAAAATGGCGTTTTAGTGGCATAGTGTGGTGATTTGTATGCAAATATATGAAAAAAGATTCACTATATTTGTACTTGACGCTAAAACTCCACCTCAATCATGAACCGTATCGTTAAACTGTGTCTGCTCATTCTGATGAGCTGCGTGCTTGCCTTCCCGCTCCGGGCGCATCACAAGAACTTCAAGGTCTCGGTCTATGTCCGGGCCTATGAAGTCGAGAAGATGAAAGACACCGAGTGGCTCGAGTCCTCTTGGAAAACCATTTCCAGCCAGCTGGATGTAGACAAGATCTATCTGGAAACGCATCGCGACATGCTGCTGGTCGATGACGCCACCTTGGAGAAAGCCAAAAAGTTCTTCGAGAAACAAGGCATCGAGGTTGCCGGCGGCATCACGTATACCATCAGTGAACCCAATGATTTCGAGACCTTCAGCTATTCCGATCCGGAAAACCGGGCCTGGGTCAAGAAGGTCGCCGAACACACGGCCCGCCATTTCGATGAATTCCTGCTGGATGACTTCTTCTTTACCAGCAGCAAGAAGGATGTCGAAATCAAGGCCAAGGGTGACAAGAGCTGGACGGAGTACCGCCTGGCGCTCATGAACGAGGCCGGCCGCAACCTGGTCGTCGGTCCCGCCAAGGCCGTTAACCCGAAGGTCAAGGTCATCATCAAATACCCGAACTGGTACGATCATTTCCAGGGCCTGGGCTTCAACCTGGAAGACGGTCCGCAGATCTTCGACGGCGTCTGGACCGGCACGGAAACTCGTGATCCGGCGGGTGCGCAGCATCTGCAGAACTACCTCAGCTACAATATCATGAGGTATTTCGAGAATATTTCCGGCGGCCGCAATGGCGGCGGCTGGGTCGACTCCGGCGGCATTTCCATGAGCATGGACCGCTATGCCGAACAGCTCTTCCTGACCGCCATCGCCAAGGGGCGGGATGTCATGCTCTTCGCTTACAACCAGCTGTTGGATGTCCGGCTGAATCCGATGTACCGCGGCCCTTGGCAGGACCAGGGAACCAGCTGGAACTATGATGCGATGACGGCTCCTTTCAAGAATGGCAAGGAAACCGTGACTCCGACCACGATGGCCCGTATCGCGGATGTCGTGCTGCGTCAGGCCGACGAACTGGTCGGCAAACTGGGCAATCCCGTGGGTATCCATTCCTACAAGGTCTATCATGCGCCCGGCGAGGAATTCCTGCAGAACTACCTGGGTATGATCGGACTTCCGATGGACATGTATCCCGCCTTCCCCAAAGGCCGCAAGACCGTCCTGCTGACCCAGCAGGCCGCTTCCGATCCGGACCTGACCCAAAAGATTGAGGAACAGCTGATGGGCGGCGGCGACGTCTTCATCACGACCGGCCTGCTGAAGGCCGTTCCGGAGAAGATCGCCCCGATCGCCGAACTCAAGTGTGATGACCTCAAGGCCATCGTCAACGACTTCGGCCGCCATGGCAAGAGCGAGAAAGACATCCTGATCCCGCAGGTCCGCTACTGGACCAACGACAGCTGGGAGGTCGTCAGCGCCGGCCGTCCGCTGACCCGCGGCGTTTCGGGCTGGCCGATCCTGCACCGCGCCACCTTCTCCAAGGGAACCCTCTATGTCCTCACGATTCCGGATGATTTCGGCAACCTGTACGATTATCCGGCCGGTGTGCTGAATGAAATCCGCCGTACCATGAGCAAGGACCTGGACCTGTATATGGAAGGCCCGTCCAAGGTCGGTCTCTTCCTCTATGACAACAAGACGGTCATTGTCGAGAACTTCAACGATGAACCGGTCGACATCAAATTGGTCGGAAAACCTGGCATGACCAAGTTTACCGACCTTGAGTCTGGAGAAATCGTGGAAGCGGCTGAAGACCAGGTCCCGGCCTTCTTCCGCCGCTATATGACCCCTTCCGTACGGGCGTCCATGACGCTCAAACCCCACTCCTACCGCGCGTTCCGTTACGAATAGCGCGGTAACCCCTATTCCGGGAAAGCGTTGAAAGGCGCCTTGAAGTCGGGCCGCAGCATACAGGTGTCCTCCAGCGGGAAATCCGCCGGGACGGCCTGGGTGACCTTCCCGGTCGCCGCCCACTCGCAACCGCGCAGGAAAGTAATCTGGTACCCCGAACAGGTCATCGAATAGATCATGTTCGGATCGTTCCCGCAATGGCCCATGACGTCCACGAAGGAGCGTCCTTTCCCGTACTTGACGGTCCACATCAGGGGTTCGTCCCGTCCCGCTTCCAGGGCGGTGGAAAGGATTTCCACGTTGCGTGCGGGGCCGCGCAGTTTGGTGTAGATCTCGTCCTTGTAATGCCGCCAGCGGACGGGCAATCCTTTGAGGATCGGGTGCTCCGTGGCCCGGTTGACCACGGTAATCTGGTGCTGCAGGCCGTGATAGCCGGCATCGCCCGGGGTATAGTCATAGATGGTATGGCCGTCTTTCATGTACAGGTAAGGCCCCCACTTCTCGTTCCGCCCGTTCCAGGCGCCCAGGCCGGTCATGTCATTCCAGGCCTGCGAGTTCTCCATCGGGATCACGGAAGAATGGATGAACACCACGCCGCCGCCTTCGCGGACATATTTCTCGAAGGCCTGCTGGACTTCGTCGATCCAGGGAGCGCCTCCGTAATTGATGACGATCAGGTCGTATTTGTCGAACTGCGGGCGGAAATCCGCCATGTCCCCGTTGTATCCGGGCGTGAAACAGAAGTCGACCGTAAAGAGGCCGCTGTTTTCCAGGATCTGCTTGATGGCATCGCAAGCGCCTTTCCACCAATGGCTTCCGTCTTGTCCGGCGATGACCATGGTACGGATCTTATCCGGAGTCTGCCCCCAAAGGGCCGTGGTGGCGAGACTGACCGCCACCAACAGGGTTGTCAGGACCTTTTTCATCGTTTTTTCTGTTGAGGGGTGAATTCAATCCGGTCATGGCAGCGTACGGCGCGCATGTGATAGCCCCGTTCGTCCACCTGGAACGTGCCGTCTTTGATGTAGTTGACGTAGAGTTCGCCCTTCCCGTCCTTGTTCCGGTCCTCGACGATCAGTTCGTAGTGGTCCGTCACATATTCTCCTTCGGAGGTATATTGGATCTCGTGGGTATAGGCGTCGACGATGACGTAATAGAACTTGAACAGGTCGAATTCCGGCCAGTGGCCGTTGTCCCGTCCGAAGAGGATGACCTCTTCCATCTGCGGATCATCATCCATTTGGAAGAGGACGGATTTCTGGAAATAATAGCCGCGGCGGACGGCTTCCGGCGGATAGTTGTCCCAGCCTTCCTGGTGGGAGGTGACGGAGAACTGCGCCAGACAGGGCAGCCCCAGCAGGGCCGCCAGCAGTGCCAGCAAGATTTTGCGTTTCATATATGGTTTATAATCAGTTATCTAGTGGTAGTCGCACAGCGACGATTGAACGTTTATCGTTCTACCGGACCTTCTGGTCCGGACCCCCTCCCCGGGGGAGGGGGATGGGGGAGGGTCTGCTGAGGAGGTCGCATAGCGACGATTGAACGTTTATCGTTCAATCGTCGCTTCGCGGTCCGGGCCCAGGGAGATGATCTTGATCGGAACGCCAAGGTAGTTCTCCATGAAGGCGATATAATCCTTGAACGCCTGCGGGAGCTGCTCCTCCTTCCGGATGCCGGTCAGGTCGGTCTTCCAGCCTTTGAAAACCGTATAGACCGGTTCAATCTTGGCATGGGTGTCATACGGGACGTGGTCGGTGGGCTGCCCGTCCACGAGATAGGACGTACACACCTTGATCTCGTCAAAGGAATCGAGGCAGTCGGATTTCATCATGATCAGATCGGTCACGCCGTCGACCATCACGGTATATTTCAGGGCGACCAGGTCCAGCCAGCCGCAACGGCGCGGCCGTCCGGTCACTGCTCCGAATTCATTGCCCAGCTGGCGGAGACGCTCGCCGGTCTCGTCGAAGAGCTCGGTCGGGAACGGGCCGCTGCCCACACGGGTGCAATAGGCCTTGAAAATGCCGTATACATGGCCGACGCGGGACGGGGCGATGCCCAGGCCGGTGCAGACGCCGCCGATGGTCGTATTGGACGAGGTGACGAACGGATAGGACCCGAAGTCGATATCGAGCAGGGAACCCTGGGCGCCTTCGGCCAGCATCGGCTTGGAGTCCAGCCAGTCATTGACGAAGTACTCGCAGTCGACGAGCCTGTAGCCTTTGAGGAATTCAATGGCGGACATCCAGTCGGCTTCCTCCTTCTGGGGATCGCAGTCGAACTTCAGGTCGGCCAGCTGGCGGAGATGCCGCTGTTTCAAGGCGTTGAACCGGTCCTGGAAATCCGGTGCCAGGATGTCGCCGACACGCAGGCCATGGCGTCCGACCTTGTCGGTGTAGGTGGGGCCGATGCCCTTCAGGGTGGAACCGATCTTGCCTTTTCCGGCTGCCGTCTCGAGGGCGGCGTCCATCAGGCGGTGGGTCGGGAGGATCAGGTGGGCTTTCTTGGAAATGCAGAGCTTGCTGCGGGTGTCTATGCCCATCTTCTCCAGGTTGAGGCATTCTTCGCGGAACGTGACCGGGTCGAGGACCACGCCGCTGCCGATGACATTGGTGGAGCCTTCCCGGAAAATACCGGAAGGGATGCTGCGGACGACGAATTTCTTTCCTTCGAAATGCAGGGAGTGACCGGCATTCGGGCCGCCCTGGAAGCGGGCGACGGCCGGGTAGCGCGCCGCGAGGACGTCTACGATTTTCCCTTTTCCTTCATCCCCCCACTGGAGGCCGAGTACGACATCGATTTTCATGGCTGTATGGTTCTAGAACGGAAGATCGTCTTCAGGGCCTTCGGCGGCCTGGGGCGCTGCGGGCTGCTGGACTTGCTGGTAAGGTTGCTGGACTTGCTGGTAAGGCTGCTGGGCCTGCGGATAAGGCTGACGGGCCTGCTGGTAGGGCTGCTGGGCTTGCGGATAGGGCGCCGGTCCATCTGCGCCCGGATTGTCGGAGCGCTTGCCCAGGAGCTGGATGGTGTCGGCTACGATCTCCGTGGTGAACCGCTTGTTGCCGGTCTGGTCGGTCCAGGAGCGGGTGCGGAGCCGGCCTTCCACATAGAGCTGGGTGCCTTTCTTGACGAAGCGCTCCATCGTATCGGCCAGTCCGCGCCAGGCCACGATGTTGTGCCATTCGGTGTTTTCGTGCTGCTCGCCGTTGCGGTCGCGGTAGCGCTCGGAAGTTGCCAGGGGAAAAGTGGCGACCTTGGCATTGGCGCCATTGGGGGAATTTCCTTCAAGGTAACGGATCTCGGGGTCTTTGCCAACGTTACCGATCAACATGACTTTGTTCAGTGACATGGTTCGTGTCTGTTTAAAATTCAACTCTGCAATTTACGAAATTTCCGGACACCGGACAAAAAAATATCGGTGTTTTCCCGAAGGATCGCACCGATACGGCTGTTTTACGCAAGGGCCTGCAGGACGGCGGCCCTGTCGGCGGGTTCCCCGGACATCAGCCCGTATCCGGTAATGGCTTGGTACATAAGCCACTGCAGCCCGGATACATAGCGTGCTCCGGCGGTGTCCAGCCGCCTGCGGACCTCGCCGCTGAAGGCCGGCGTCTTGTAATTGGCTTCCAGGATGATCTTCCCGGGGCCGCCTTCTCCCCGGAACCGCTCCACCGTCAGTTCCCCGATGGCGGGAATGGCTTCCGGCAGGGTATAGATGACCAGCTCGCACTCCTGCAGCGCCGCGGGGAAATCGCTCATCGGGACCGGGATGAAGCCATATTCGGGCAGGTCGGAAGCCAGTGCCTGCGCTTTCTCATGCGTCCGGTTCATCAGGGCCGTGGCGAAGCCCATCTCTGCGGCCGCGACGGCCGCCGCACGCCCGGCTCCGCCGCAACCGACAATCAGGGCCTGGGGCTTGTAGCCGTACAGGCTGTCCAGGTTTTCCTTGACGAATTGATGGACTTTGATGTGCCCTTTCTCTCCATAGACGTCGTAGCAATGACCGACGACGCCGGGGAAGCAGGCTTCGGCGACGCTCAGGATGATGCCGGAAAAATCCGTGTTGTGGAACATCAGCCCCTCGGGCGTCTTCACGACCAGGTTGGTCGCACCGATCTTGTAGCAGGGACCGGAAATGCCCGCCAGGCCGTTCCGGGTCAGCAGCAGGCCCTGGGCGAAGGCATCCTGCTTGAACGGTGCCGTGATATTGACGGCCTGGTATTCCTCCAGGAACCGTTTCCACAGCGCCAGGAAATCCGTCCCGTCCAGCAGGTCAAACGGGTAGCGGCCGTCATAGGCCGCACGGAACAACTGCGGGCTGCGGGATGCTCCGATCCCGGTGCCGATCAATCCGAAACGTTTGGTATCCATACGGGGAAAGCTATTTGTGTGCGTTGTTCCGCTGCCGGACCGCCTCGAAGAGGAGGATGGCGGCGGAAACGGAAACGTTGAGGGAATCCAGTTGTCCGAGCATCGGGATGCGGATGTGCGCGTCGGCCGCCTGTCTCCACACGTCGGTCAGTCCGGTGGACTCCGTGCCCATGACGATGGCCGTCCCGCCCGTCATGTCGGTATCGTAATACCATTCAGAGTCCTGCAGCTGTGCCGTGTAGATCCGGATCCCATGGGCCTTGAGCCAGCCGATGGCCTCTTCCGAGGTGCAGACCGCGATCTGCCGCGTAAACACCGACCCGATGGACGCGCGGATCAGGTTGGGGTTGTACAGGTCCGTCGCCGGGTCGCAGACGATCACGGCATCCGCTCCCGCGGCATCGGCACTGCGCAGCACCGCCCCCAGGTTTCCCGGCTTCTCGACGGCTTCCAGCACGACCACCAGCGGCCGCCCGGACAGCCGCAGCCCATCCAGCCGGCGCTCCTTTGCATAGACTTCCGCGACAATCCCTTCCGTCCCTTCCCGGTACGCGATCTTCTCATACACCGCCCGGCTCACCTCGATAACGGACACCTTTGCCGGATCGGTCTCCCGCTCGAGCCCGTAGCCGCCCGTGGCTCCGTGAACGGGAGGGGCCCAAACCTCTGTTTGGGAGGGATGAGGACGAAGTCCGAAGGCGCAGAAGGGAGACTGATCCGGCAAAAGGTCCCCAATCGGAAGGATCTCCGGACAGACGAAGACCGTACGGACCCGGAAACCGGCATTCAGGCAATGCTCCAGCTCCCGGCGCCCCTCCACGACAAAAAGACCCTTCTCGCGCCGCAGGCGTGATTTCTCCTGCAACGCGAGAAGTTCCTTGATCTTGGGATTCTGAGCCGATGTAATGACCTCGCGTCCCATAAATAGCTTATTCTGAAGCTTCCTCTTCCTTGCAGACCATCTTCTCCGGCCGCATCTGCGGGAAGAAGAGCACGTCCTGGATCGTCGTCTGGCCCGTCATGAACATGGTCAGGCGGTCGATGCCCATGCCCAGGCCGGAAGTCGGCGGCATACCATACTCCAGCGCGCGCACGAAATCATAGTCGATGAACATCGCCTCGTCGTCGCCACCCGCCTTCAGCTTGGCCTGCTCCTCGAACCGCTCCAGCTGGTCCACCGGATCATTCAGCTCGGAATAGGCATTGGCCAGTTCCTTGCCGCAGACGAACAGCTCGAAACGCTCGGTAAGCGCCGGGTTGTTGCGGTGGCGCTTGGTCAGCGGGGACATCTCCACCGGGTAGTCGATGATGAAGGTCGGCTGGATGA
>JAFUUB010000097.1 GCA_017483985.1 Bacteroidales bacterium
GAAGGCAACCACGCCATCCTCCGTCTCCCTTCGGGTGAGACCCGCATGGTGCTCGTTTCCTGCCGTGCCACCGTCGGTACCGTATCCAACCCTGATCACAATTTGGAGTCGTTCGGCAAAGCCGGCCGCAGCCGCTGGCTGGGACGCCGCCCGCACAACCGCGGTGTCGTCATGAACCCGCACGATCACCCGATGGGTGGTGGTGAAGGCCGCGCTTCCGGTGGACACCCGCGTTCCCGCAAGGGCCTGCCTGCAAAGGGCTACAAGACGCGCAATCCTAAGGCGACTTCTAATAAGTTCATCATCGAAAGAAGGAAAAAATAATCGGAATTAAACTTTAGGAATCATGAGTCGTTCTTTAAGAAAAGGTCCCTATATCCAGGAAGCCCTGGAAAAGAGAATTCTTGCTATGAATGATGGTAGCAAGAAGAAAGAGGTTGTCAAGACTTGGTCACGCGCCAGCATGATCTCTCCTGACTTCGTCGGCCATACCATCGCCGTCCACAACGGAAACAAGTTTATTCCGGTTTATGTAACGGAGAATATGGTCGGTCACAAGCTTGGCGAGTTCGCTCCCACGAGAAATTTCAGAGGCCACTCCGGCAATAACAAGAAGTAATTTAAACAGAGATTCGAATTATGGGAGCTCGTAAAAGATTAATGGCCGAAAAGCTGAAAGAAGCCAAGAAGCAAACCGCTATAGCCAAATTGAATGATGTGCCTACGTCCCCGCGGAAGATGCGCCTTGTCGCTGATACCGTCCGTGGCGTGGAAGTAAACCGTGCACTGGATCTTCTGAAATTCTCCAAGAAGGCCCCGTCCATTCCGCTGGAGAAACTTCTCCGCAGCGCCATTGTCAACTGGGAAGCCAATAACCCGGAGCAGACCAAGGAACTTGACAACGGCAACGTCTATGTCAAGACCATCATGGTCGGCGAAGGCCGCACGCTGAAGAGAATCCGCCCGTGCCCGCAGGGCCGTGCCGGACGTATCCGCAAGAGAAGCAACCACGTTACCATCGTCCTTGATGTCAAGAAACCAGTACAGGAGGCATAATTATGGGAAGCAAAACTAATCCTATCAGCAACAGAATCGGTATCACCCGTGGTTGGGACTCCAACTGGGTCGGCGGCAGCTACGCCGAGAAGATCGCCGAGGACTATAAGATCCGCAAGTACCTGGAGAACCGCCTTGCCAAGGCGAGCCTTTCCAAGATCGTGATCGAACGTACCCTGAAGCTCATCACCGTGACCATCCAGGCGGCCCGTCCGGGTGTCATCATCGGCAAGGGCGGCCAGGAGGTCGACAAGCTCAAGGAAGAACTCAAGAAGGTCACCAAGAAGGATGTCCAGATCAACATCTTCGAGGTCCGTCGTCCGGAGGTGGACGCCCGCATCGTGGCGGATTCCATCGCCCGTCAGATCGAAGGCCGTGTCTCCTACCGCCGCGCCATCAAGATGGCCATCGCCTCCGCGATGCGCGTCGGTGCCGAAGGCATCAAGGTTCAGATCGCCGGCCGCGTCGGCGGTGCTGAAATGGCCCGTACCGAGATGTTCAAGGAAGGCCGCACCCCGCTGCATACCTTCCGCGCCGACATCGACTATGCCCTGGCCGTCGCCAACACCAAGGTCGGTTGCCTCGGTATCAAGGTTTGGATCTGCAACGGTGAGGTTTATGGCAAGAAGGACCTCTCCCCGAACGCCGGCCTGAGCGCCGCTTCCGCACAGCCGCAGGGCCGTGGTGGCGACCGCGAACGCCGTGGTGGTGACCGTGGCGGCCGTCGTGGCGGCCGTGGCGGACGCCGCAATGAGAACCGGGGTGAGTAATTCTTTGGAATAAAGAAGAAAATCACTATTTTTGAAGCCTGTTCCACCTGATGTGGAACAGGCTTTTTCGCTTGACAATCAAATTCTCAGGATCATGAATAAACACATCCTCCTCCTTGCGGCCGCCGTGATGGCCGTCGCTTCCTGCGGCCAGAAGGCCGACCAGACCCAGCTGACCGGCAAGTTCGGCGACAATGCCCCGGCCCAGGTGCATATCAAGACGGCCGCGGTCGATACCGTGCTGAACATCTCCAACGGAGCCTTCTCTTTCGCCGTCCCGGTGGACCTGCTTTCCAGCGGTGCGGTCGAGACGGAAATCGGCCAGGTGTCCTTCGTCCCGGACGGTTCCAAGCTGACCTTCGACTTCACCGGTGACGCCCCGAAGGTAACCTCCAGCGACAAGGCTTCCGTCACGTCCAAACTCAATGCGTTCCTTGACAAGGCCCGTGAACTGGCCGCTGCCGTCCGCGCCGAGCAGGACGAAGAGAAAGGCGAGGCCCTCTATCAGGAGTACATGAACTACAACAAGCAGACCCTGCTGGACAACAAGGACAACTTCCTCGGCATGCTGGCCCTGCAGAACGTCTACTACGAAATGGAACCCCAGGAACTGCTGGAGGCGATCGGCGGCATGGCCCCGGCCCTGCAGGAGCAGGAGTTCGTCCAGAGTGTCAAGACGGCCACCGAGGCGGTCCTTAAGACGGGCGAGGGTGCCAAGTTCGTCGATTTCGAGATTGAGGAAGAGCCGGGCAAGGTGACCAAGCTTTCCGATTTCGTCGGCAAGGGCAAATACATGCTCGTCGACTTCTGGGCTTCCTGGTGCGGCCCGTGCAAGCGCGAAATGCCGTTCATCAAGGCTGCCTATGACAAGTTCCACGGCCCGCAGTTCGACGTGCTGAGCATCGCCGTCTGGGACGAGGTCGAGGACACCAAGAAAGCCGCTCCGGAGCTGGGCATCGTCTGGAACCAGATCATCAACGGCCAGCACATCCCGACCGACCTGTACGGCATCCAGGGCATTCCGCACCTGATCCTCTTCGGTCCTGACGGCACCATCCTCAAGCGCGGCCTGCGCGGCGAGGCGATTGCCGAAGAACTGGCGAAATACCTCTAGTCTCCCTCCGGGCCCCTGGATGAGGGGCCTATCCTGAACGCAGTATCTTGGAAGTCAGGGAGAAAATATCCTTATTCCCGCATTCCCCCGGTGTCTACCGCTACTATGACGCCGAGGGGAATGTCATCTATGTGGGCAAGGCGAAGGACCTGCACAAGCGCGTCGCCCAGTATTTCGTCCCGCCGGAGCGGCTCAACCGGAAGACCCGCATCCTGGTCTCGAAGATCGCCGACGCCCAGTTCACCGTCGTGGGCTCGGAAGCCGACGCCCTGCTGCTGGAGAACAACCTCATCAAGCAGTACAAGCCGCGGTACAACATCCTGCTCAAGGACTCCAAGACCTACCCCTGGATCTGCATCAGCGCGGACGAGTACCCCAAGGTGTTCCTGACCCGCCGCCTGGTCAAGGACGGCTCCCGCTATTTCGGGCCGTACAGCAGCGTCATGCATGCGCGCAACCTGCTGGAACTCTTCCGGGAGCTCTACCCCCTGCGGACCTGTGCCCTGAAAATCGACTCCCAGGCCATCCTGCGGCGCAAGTTCCGTCCCTGCCTGGAATACCACATCGGCCGCTGCAAGGGCTGCTGCATCGGGGGCGTCTCCCGGGAGGAATACGGCAGCTGGATCGCTGAGATCGCCTCGCTGCTGAGCGGGGGCGGCCGGGAGATGATCCGGCATTACAGGGAACTGATGGAGCAGGCGGCCGCAGCCCTGGACTTCGAACAGGCCGCCGTCTTCAAGGAGAAGATGACCTCGCTGGAGAAGCATTACGGGAAATCCATCATCAGCAGCGCTTCCATCGGCGACGTGGACGTCTTCGCCCTGGTCCAGGACAGCGCCGAGGCCTTCGGCCATTTCATGCGCATCCGCGGCGGTTCGGTCATCCAGAGCCTGGGGCTGGGATTCCGGCTGCAGATCGAAGAGGAGCCGGCTTCGGTGCTCAGTACCTTCATCGCCGAGATCGAGGCGAAATTCGGCGCCCTGTCCAAGGAAGTCCTCGTTCCTTTCCTGCCGGATGTGGAGATCGACGGGACGGAGTTCCGCATCCCGGTCAAGGGCGACAAGCTGGCCCTGCTGCAGCTGGGCACGCGCAATGCCAAGGAACTGCAGTTCAACACGCTCAAGCAACGGGAGCACACCGATCCCGACCAATTCTACCTCAAGGTCATGGAGGACCTGCAGAAGGCCCTGGGCATGAAGGAACTGCCCCGGCACATGGAGTGTTTCGACAACTCCAACATCCAGGGTACGAATCCGGTGGCGTCCTGTGTCGTGTTCCGGGACGGAAAACCCTCCAAGAAAGATTACCGGCGATTCAAGATCAAGACGGTCGTCGGAGCCAATGACTACGCTTCCATGAAGGAGGTGGTCAACCGGCGGTACAGCCGGATGCTGATGGAAGCGCCGGACGACCTGCCGCAGCTGGTGGTCATCGACGGCGGCAAAGGCCAGCTGGACTTTGCCTACCAGGCCCTGGCGGAGCTGGGCCTGACGGAACGGCTGACCGTCGTCGGCCTGGCCAAGCGGCTGGAGGAAGTGATCCGGGTCGGTGACCCGTATCCCCTTTTCATCGACCGCAATTCCCAGGCCCTGAAGGTCCTGCAGCAGATCCGGGACGAGGCCCACCGCTTCGGCATCACCTTCCACCGCAACCTGCGCAGCAAGTCCCAGATCGACTCCGCCCTGCGGGAAATCAAGGGCGTGGGCGAAAAGACCGAGCAGCGCCTGCTGCTGCATTACGGTTCCGTGGCCCGCATCGCGGCCGCCCCGCGGGCCGACCTGGCCGCTTTCCTGGGCAACGAGGCCCTGGCCGGACGCATTCTCGATACCCTGAATGAATCATGAACGACAAGAAATTCAATAAGATCTTCTCGACGACCCTGCTGACGCTGATGGTCGTCGTCATCGCCATTACGACGGCCTTCAAGCTGCAGGATCCCCAGGCGCGGACCGTCATGCTGCTGATCGCGGCCTTCGGGTCCGTGATGGGCGTGGCCTCGACCGTCCTTTCGGCCAACGGCCTGCTCTGGACTTTCCTGTTCGGAGTACTGGACGTCACCCTCGGGACCATCATCGCGGCGGACAACGGACTGTGGGGGAATTTCGCCCTGCACCTGTTCTTCTTCCTGCCGATGCAGTTCGTCGGACTCTGGCAGTGGCGCAAGCGGGGTGCCAGCGGGGAAAAGGAGGTCAAGGCGCGCCGCCTCACGCCCCGGCAGCGCTGGATCGTCGCCGGCTGCATCCTGGCCGGGCTGGCCGTTTCCTACGCCGTCCTGCTGTGGATCAAGCTGCGGACCGTCGCTCCGGCCGAGGTCAACCGGCCGCAGGTTTTCTTCGATGCCGCGGTGTTCACGTTCAACATCGCCGGCCAGATCCTGATGTCCCTGGCATACATGGAACAGTGGGTGGTATGGAATTTGGTAAACGTATCCTCGATCGCCCTGTGGGGCAGCACGATGGTCTCCTCCGAGGCTTCCAGCTACACCGTTGTCATGTTCATCAAGTACTGCTTCTACCTGCTGAATTCGATCAACGGACTGCGGATCTGGATCAACCTCTCCCGGATGGCGGACGAGGGCTGTGAATCAGCGCGATAACCGGAGCAGACATACAGGTTTTGGGTGAATTTGTTTTATTTGTCAGAATTTTTTCGTTACTTTGTCGGACAAACTGAAATTGTGTATTATAAACTATAAACAACAAATTCTTATTTATTATGGAAGACGTAGTAAAAAAGGTGAAAGCCATCATCGTTGACAAGCTCGGCGTTGAAGAGTCTGAGGTCACTGAGACCGCGAACTTCACCAACGACCTCGGTGCCGATTCCCTCGATACCGTCGAACTTCTCATGGAATTTGAGAAGGAGTTCGGTGTCAAGATCCCGGATGAGGATGCCGCCGGCATCGCCACTGTTGCAGATGCCATCAACTATGTTGAGGCGAAACTTGCTGAGAAAGAGTAATTTCTTCAATAAAGCAAAATGAAGAAGGCTGCCCGAAAATGATGTGACCCCCAAAAGTTGGACGGTTTAACATTAGTTACGAGGCCTTAGATTGGAAGAGAGCTCGGTATTGCACCGGGCTCTTTCCTTTTAGCCTCAGTTTGATTCTATCGTTGTTGTAGTACCGGATATATGTCCGGA
>JAFUUB010000098.1 GCA_017483985.1 Bacteroidales bacterium
GACATCACGGTCCGTGTCTTTCTGACCGGGGAAGGGGCGCAGGCCCGTCTGCGCGGGCTGTACCTCTGC
Organism: Bacteroidales bacterium; assembly: GCA_017483985.1. The sequence goes on from JAFUUB010000098.1 coordinate 70, forward strand.
CCGTCGGACGAGCAGGTCCGGTTCCATATCGAGGTCCATCACCGGGCCCCGGGGTGCCGGTCCGACCAGCTCTTCAAGGGCATCGTCGGCGGCACCGCCCGGACGTGGTTCGACGGACGGATCATCGTGGCGCCGGACGCCCAGCAGACCGAAGCCTACCAGGCCAACCACAACATCCTCCTTTCCGCACAGGCCAAGGCGGAAACGAAACCGCAGCTGGAAATCTATGCCGATGACGTGAAGTGCTCGCACGGTGCGACCGTCGGCCAGCTCAGCGAAGAAGAGCAGTTCTATATGCGGTCCCGCGGCATTCCGGCTTCCGAGGCCAAAGTGCTGCAGATGATTTCGTTTGTCTCTGAAGTGATCGCCCAAGTTCCCGATCCGGCGGAGCGGGAGGCCCTCGCCGCCCGGGCGGAGGCCGCCATCCGGGAGATGGCCCTATGATCACCCGTCCGAATGTCAAGGTCAACCTGGGGTTGAACGTCCTGCGCAAGCGCGAGGACGGTTTCCATGACCTGGAGACCCTGTTCGTCCCGTATTTCGGCCTGCACGATACCCTGGAAATCATTTCGGGCGATGCCTGGAGCGAAACCTCCGCCTCGCTGTTTGCCCGCTATGGGGGCGATCCCGATGCCGAGGTACCGACCTTACGCCAGGCCATCCGGGAAGACGGAAAGGTCATGATTACCCTGGCCCGGGCCGAGGGCGTGGACTGGGATCCGCTGAAAGACCTGACCGTCAAGGCCTATGGTCTCCTGGAGGCGGATTACAAACTCCCGCCGGTCAAGATTTTCCTGGAAAAGACCTCGCCCGTGGGTGCCGGTCTGGGCGGCGGCTCGGCCGATGCGGCCTTCGCCCTGCGGATGTACAACGAGCTCTTTACCCTCGGACTTTCCGACGAAGCCCTGTGCGCGTACGCCGCACGGCTGGGCAGCGACTGTGCCCTGTTCATTGCCAACCGGCCGGTCTTCGGGGAAGGCCGGGGCGAGATCCTGACGCCGTTCGACCTGCCGTCGGTGGATGCGTCCGGGAACGGAAGCGGCGAGGGGATCTATGACCTTCGGGTGGTGGTGCCGGAGGGGATTGCCGTCTCGACGGCCGATGCCTACCGCGGGATTGTCCCGACCTTGCCGGAGATTCCGCTCCGGGAGGTGCTATCCCGTCCTGTCGAGCAGTGGAAAGATTTGCTGGTCAATGATTTTGAAAAGACGGTCTTCGCCAGGTATCCCGAGCTGGGCCTATTGAAGCAGTCCCTCTATGATTCCGGCGCCGTCTATGCGGCCATGTCCGGTTCCGGATCGGCGCTCTTCGCCCTCTACCGCAAGGAGGATTAGTCTTCCCAGAAAACCCGCCGGCTCTCGTCCGGAGCGACGCTGATGCGGACCTTCAAGGTCTCTTCCGGCAGGAGGTCTTCGATGTTCTCCGGCCATTCCATGATGCAGAGGCAGCCGCTGTCCAGGTAGTCGTACAGACCGATGTCCAGCGCCTCCGCCGGCTTCGTGATCCGGTAGAAATCAAAATGATACATAGCCTCGCCCGAGGCTGTCCGGTATTCGTTGACGATGGCGAAGGTCGGGGAGCTGACGGCATCCTCGCGGACGCCCAGCTGCCGGCAGACGGCGGTGGTGAAGGTCGTCTTCCCGGCGCCCATGGGGGCATAGAATGCCACCAGCCGGTTGTCTCCGATTTCGCGGAGGAACTGTCCGGCCGCACGGTCCAGGTCGGACAGGTCCCGTATGATGATTTCGTGTTTCATGTCCTGCAAAGGTACGCTTTTCCCGCCAATCACCCAAAGATATTCTGCCGGTCCAGGAACCGGTAGCTGGCAGCCTCGTACAGATGCCGCGGTTCGATGGGACCCGGCTCGGGGATCCCTTCCGGCTGCCGGGTGACCGCCTCCAGGTCCGCGAGGGTCCGGGCGACTTTGAGGATGCGGTTAAAAGCCCTCGCCGACAGTCCCATGTTGCCGATGATCTTTTCCAGGGTCTCTTTACAGGCATCCGATAGGGGACAGAACCGGGCGAGCTGCCGGTTGGACATTTCCGCATTGGTGGAAATCCCCTCCCCGGCGAACCGCCGGCGCTGGATTTCGCGGACCCGCTCCACCCGCCGGGCGATCTGCGCACTGGTTTCCCGCTGCGGACCCTTTCCCTGCCCGACCAGGGCGCGGGCATCCACCGGATGCAGCCAGAGCTGGATATCGATCCGGTCCAGGATCGGACCCGAGAGACGTCCCAGGTAGGCCTGGCGCTGGGCCGGGGTGCAGGTGCAGCGGTCGCCCTCGCCGTAGAAACCGCAGGGACAGGGGTTGCTGGCGGCCACCAGCATGAAGGAAGCGGGGTATTCGATCTTGGCGCGGAGCCGGGAAATCGTGACTTTCCGGTCCTCCAGCGGTCCGCGGAGCGCCTCGGCGACGGATTTCGGCATCTGGGCGAACTCGTCCAGGAAAAGCACCCCGCCGGTCGCCAGGGAGACCTCTCCGGGCAGGATGTTGTCTCCGCCGCCTCCGCCGATGATGGCTGCCAGGGAGGCGCTGTAATGCGGGGCGCGGAACGGCCGGTTCCGGATCAGTCCGCACCGGTCACCGCCCTTTCCCGCTACGGAAAAGATCTTGCTGGTCAGCAGGGATTCCTCCAGGTCCATCGGCGGCAGGATGCCGGCCAGGGCCTTGGCCAGGGAACTCTTCCCGGCGCCCGGTGGACCAACCAGGATGGCATTGTGACCGGCGCAGGCCGCGATTTCAAGGCCCCGCTTGGCACTCTCCTGCCCGATGATCTCGGAAAAGTCCATGACGGCGGGCCGGCTGGCCGGGGCGGAGAAGGGCAGCCGTTTCCCGGTGACCAGCAGGTGGGAGCAGTCTTCCCGTTCTCCCAGGATCTCCAGCACATCCGCCAGGTTCCGGGCGCCGTAGACGCGGATGTCCCGCAGTTCGGTGGCTTCCCATGCCGATGCCTCCGGGAGGATGCATCCTTCCAGCCCCATCTGCCGCGCCAGTTCCGCCATCGGCAGGGCGCCGGGCACCGGTCTCAGGGTCGCATCCAGTCCCAGTTCACCCATGATCAGGTACTTCCCGAGCCCGGGCATGTCCGCCTGTCCGGAGGCGGCGACCACCCCCAGGGCGATCGGCAGGTCATAACCGCTGCCTTTCTTGTGCAGGTCGGCCGGCGCCAGGTTGATGACGATCTTTTTGCCGGGGATATGGAATCCCTGGGACTGCAGGGCGGTCACCGTCCGCAGCAGGCTCTCCTTGACGGCGACGTCGGCCAGGCCGACGAGGTGGATGCCGATGCCGCCGTTGATATCGATTTCCACCGTGACGGGGATGGCGTCGATACCGATGCATTTGGCTCCGATGATATTGATCAGCATGGCTACCGTGTGATGGAGATATAGGTCAGATAACCGTTCAGGGGGATCTCCTGCCGCTGGCCGTCTTGCAGGAGGAAGGGCTGGCCCGTCTGGTCAAACGGGGTCAGCGCCAGGAGGAAAGAACCGTTGTCCAACCGGCCGCAATGGCTGGAAATGAAGTGGTTGCGTCCTTCGATGGACTGGCCGAACCCGTCCGAGGCCCATTTGGCCGGATAGCCTTGTCCATCCGCCGTGAGATAGGCCAGATGGCCTGCCTCCGCGAAGAATTCCAGGATTTTCAGGTCTTGCTGGAAGAAGGTCGGCGTCCCTTCGGGATCCCACAGGACGGGGCGGATCCGGTTGCCGGAGAGCAGTTCTCCCTTGACATAAAACCGGTTTCCGCCCGCCGGAAGGATACGGACGTTCTGCACGCCGTCGGCCACGCCCGTCGCATAGGCGCGGCTTTCACTGCCGTGCAGGACGGTCAGGCTGGCGCCGCCGGTCTGCATCCGGGTCACGGCAACCGTTTTCCCGCCGACCTGGCTCAGGTCATATACGGTCGTGACCCCCTGGGGCAGGACCAGGTTCTCGGCCTGTCCGTCCGAAACCCGGTACCAGGTGCAGGCCAGGCTTCCGTTGTTCCTGCGGGTCTCCTGGTAATAGAAGAAGTGCAGCCGGCCGTCATCTTCCTCCAGCAGGCCGCCTTCCCGCCCGTTCATGGCGGGCAGACGCCCCTGGGGATCGGTAAAGACGGTTTTCCCGTTCTTCCGAAGGGTGATCCCTTTTCCGGCCGTCCGGTCCAGCCCCAGGGTCCAGATGTCTCCGTCCCGGATCCGGAATCCGGCCATCAGTTCCCGTCCCGCAAAGCGGAACAGTTCCTTTCCGTCGCATCCGATCCAGGTCGCATCCCCGGAGGAATAGTCCGTATACAGGTGACCCCCGATGATCCGGTGCATGTCCGGATCGGTGCTGACATGGTATTTCTCCCCGGCCGGGACGGAGAGGACCCGCCGCCCGTCGCGGAACAGGACGAGGTGGGCGGCAACGTTACCGTAGGCGGTATCCCGCTGCCAGTCGTATCCCTGCGGAAACTCCACGCCGGCCAGCCAGACCGACCGGCCCTCCGGGGAGGGATCGTCCTCCCCGCCCGGATTTCCGTTCCCGCGCCGGCTTTCGGTCGAAGCCCGGCTGCGCCCGAGCAGTGCCCGGGTATCCCATTTGTCGCACCCCGCCAGGGTGAGTGCGATACATCCCCATAAAAGAATCCTTTTCATCGCAGTACGTTTTTTCCGCAAATGAAAAGGAAAAAGGAAAAGCCCCGAAATCTTTTACCACAGATACGGGACTTTTACCACAAAAATATGTTTTTTATGAAAATAGGGTTGTCAAGCAATACCGCTACAGGTCCCAGCGGAGGCCGATCTCGAAATTCATCATGAGCGGTTGCTGCGTGCGGATGCTCTGCGGCTGGTTGCCCTTGAAATAGTAGCGCACGCTCGGGTCGATGTACAGGCCGAGGAAGTCGGTCAGTTGGAACTGGACGCCCAGGCCGGCGGCCGCGGAGAACTGTACCCCGTCGACGCTCTCCTTGTGGAAGAGGCGCTCCGCGCTGTCATGGACCCGGAATTTGTTGCTGATGGCCTTCTCCACCGTTCCGCCGGCGAAGGTGTACAGCCCGATCCGCTTGTTGTCCAGCAGGGTGTAGGACAGGTTGAGCGGGATGCCGACATACTGCAGGGTGTTGTGGATGTCGGCGTTGACGGGCGCCTTGCCCTCCTCGCGGAAGATGCCGGTGAAGGTGCGCTGGAGCAGGGTCCAGTTCACGCCCGTTCCGACTGCCCAGCGCTCACCGAGGCCGATCCGGACGCCGAGACCGGCGGAAATCGGGATGGCATAGGTGGAATTGCGGCTGGTCTGCTCGATGACGGTGTGCTCGCGTTCGGTGTTCGCAGCGGCGCGCATGCCGCGGAAACCGCTGATGGAGGCGGGGTTGCCATTGCTCTCAAGGGTGGCACCGGCTGAGAGGGAGATCCGGGAGGAAGATGCTTCGCGGGCATCTTCCCATTCCATCCGGGCGAAGGGGTCATCCCAGGTTTCCTCTTCCTGGAGGGCGGTCTTTTCCTGGGTTTCAGGGAACGCCTCGGGAACGGTTTCGGGGATGACATCCTGCGGGACGGAAGGGGACGGGACCTCTTCGGAGACCGGCTCAACCGGTTCTCCGACAGCCTGGGGGACGGTTTCGGCCGCCTTCGGCGTATCCGCCGGACGGGCCTTTACGATCGGTTTTGCCTGCGTCCGGGCATCGGCAAGCAGGTCTTGGGGTTCCGCAGCCGGAATGATTTCATCGGAGGGAAGTTCGGATTCCGGGGTTGCAACGGTTTCGGCTACGGTCTCTATGATAGGTAGGTTGGAATTGTTCCGGGTGCCCAGCAGGAAGGCCCCGACGGTAACGGCGGCGGCCGCCGCAATCCCTGCGGCAACGCGGCGCCAGCGAAGGACGACGGTCCGGCGCGCACGGGCGTCGAGTCCGGCGGACACGGCGTCCCAGGCGCGCGGGGAGACGTTCTCCTCCGCTTCCTGCATCATGGACCTGACAAGCAGGTCGAATTCTGTATGCTCGTTCTGCATCTTACTTACAAATTCTTGATTTTGTCCTGCAGCATCACGCGCGCCCGCTGCAACTGCGAACGGGAAGTCGCTTCCGTGATGCCCAAAGCCTGGGCGATCTCCTTGTGGGAATAGCCTTCGACCACGAACAGGTTGAAGACCGTACGGTATCCCGTCGGAAGACCGGCGATCAGCTTCAGCAACTCATGGTAACCGGCGGACTGGATCTGGGAGACCCCGTCGCTGCTGACATTCCAGGCGGATTCCAGGTCTTCGCTCATCTTGAGCGCATCCTTTTTCCGCAGGCTCATGAGTGCGGTGTTGACAAAGATCTTGCGGGCCCATCCCTCGAAGGAGCCTTCGCCGCTGTAACTGTCCAGGCGGGAGAACAGGGTGATGAACCCCTCCTGGAGGATGTCCTCGGCGTCGTCCCTCGTCCCCATGTACCGCAGGCAAACGGCCATCATCTTGGGAGCGAGGCGGTCAAACAATTGCTTCTGGGCTTTCCTGTCACCCCGCTGGCACGCCAGCAGGAGTTCAGGCTCGGAAGCGGCTTCCTTCGACCGGTTTTCCCGATTGTTAAGATGCAGTTTCTCGCCGAAACGTTGCATGTGCTTTAAAATAAATGGTCCGGTCCAAAACTTCTCCCAAAAATAAGGATTTCTGACAAATTTTGTATTATTTTTGTATGATACGCCTTCCAAAGAGAAGAAGATTCATGAGATTGAGATATTTGATCATCTGCCTGCTGTGCCTGCTTCCGCAATGGGCCATGACGGCCCAGGACCGGACAGACAGCCGGTTCATCGAAGCGGTCCAGGCCTATACGTCCGGTGATGCAGCCGGGGCGGGCTCCCGCTTTGAAGCGCTCGTTAAAGCCCATCCCGACATGGATGCCGCCTGGTATTACCTGGGGCTCTGCCGGATGGCGCAGCGCAATGCTTCCGGGGCCCAGGAGGCTTTCCGGAAGGCGGCCGACCTGGATCCGTCCAATTACTGGTACCGGGACCGCCTGGCCATGACCTATTCCCTGTCCGGCGACACGGAGCGGACCATCGCCCAGTACGAATCCCTGCTGGCCGATTTCCCGAAAAAGACGGAGATCCAGTACAACCTGATCAACCTGTACCTGCAGGAAGGCCGCAACGAGGATGCCCTCAAGGCCCTGGATGCCATCGAAGGCTCGATGGGCAAGACGGATGCCTCGGTGATGACCCGGTTCAACCTCCGCCGGCAGCAGGGCGACAACGAAGCCGCCTACCAGATCCTGCGGGACTATGTCGACGAATATTCCTCCCCGTATGTCCTGACGATGCTCGGCGACTACGAGATCGGAATGTACAACGACACCACGGCCCTGGCCTATTACAACGACGCCCTCGCCCTGGACAAGGACTATGCGCCGGCCCGCCTGGGCATCGCTGAAGCCTACCGGATGACCCGCCGCTACCCGGAGTACTTCTCCTCGCTGGGCGGCATTTTCTCCGATGCCGACATCGCCCCCGCCGCCAAGGCGGACTACATCCAGGCGCTCCTGCGCCATACGGACCGCCGTTTCCAGCAGTCCTTCATCCCGCAGATCGATTCGGTCGTGGCCGTCGCCGTGACCGTCCATCCCGCTGACACGTCCCTCCTGCAGACCGCCGGGACCTGGTATGCCTATTCCGGCCGGAACACCCAGGCCGCGGAGTATTTCCGGCGCAACATGGAGGCGGCTCCCGGCAGCCTTGCCGCCACGGCGACCTATGCCCAGATCCTGGGGTCCCTGGAAAACTGGGACGAAATGATCCGGGTGGCGGAGCAGGGATACCGGCGTTTCCCCAGGGAGACGGCCTTCCTGGAAATGCAGAACAGCGCCTATTATTTCAAGAAAGACTACCGGGCCGTGCTGGCCAACTGCGAGCGGATGCTTTCCATCACGCCGGCCGACAGCGCCCGGACCCTGTCCGCCCTTTCCACGATGGGGGACATGTACTGGACCCTCGGGGACAGGAAGAACGCCTTCAAGACGTATGAAAAGGCCTTGAAGGTCAATCCGGACTATGCGCCGGTGCTGAACAACTATGCGTGGTACCTCTGCCAGGAGGGGACGCGGCTGAAACTGGCCTACAAGATGAGCAAGAAGACCATCGAGCAGGAGCCCGACAACGTGACCTACCTGGATACGTTCGGCTGGATCCTGCACCTGATGGGGAAGGACGTGGAGGCCAAGCCTTTCTTCAAGCATGCCATGCTCTATGGCGGCAAGGAGAACCGGACGGCCCTGCTGCATTACGCCCGCATCCTGGAGGTCCTGGGCGAGAACGACCTGGCTGTCTATTACCGCTCGCAGGCGGAAAAACTTCCTGAGGATGAATAAATTGCGCGTCATCCTGGCCGGTATGGCCCTGCTGCTGACCCTCGCGGCCGGCGGGCAGAATACGCGTACACAGGAGGCGAATAAGGCCAAGCTGGAAAAGGAAATCGCGCAGATCGACGCCCAGCTCAAGGCCAATGCCTCGAAAACCAGCACCGCCCAGTCCGACCTGGTGCTGATCCGCAAGAAAATCGCCAACCGCAACGAACTGATCGCCGAGAGCGACCGGGAGATCGCACGGATCGGATCGGAGATCAAGGTCAAGCAGAATGAGATCGCGGTTATCCAGGGACGGCTCGACACGCTGTCGCTGTATTACGGCAACCTGGTCCGCAATGCCTACAAGAACCGGGATGCCAAGGTGTGGTACATGTACCTGCTGTCCAGTGAGAACCTGGGCCAGGCCTACCGGCGGCTGGGCTATCTGCGGGGACTTTCCGGGCAGATGAACATCCAGGCCCGCAAGATCGAACAGACCCGGACCGAACTGGAAGAGGAAACGGCGAAACTGTCGGCCATGCAGGCCGAGGCGCAGCAGCTCCGTGCTTCCCGCCAGAAAGAAGTGAACGCTTTGCACGGCGAGGAGTCCCAGTCCCAGAAGTTGATCAGCCAGCTGACGCGCGACCGGAAAAAATACCAGAAAGACTTGGATACCAAGCGCAAGCAGGTCGAAGCCTTGAACCGTGAGATCGAGCGGATCATCCGGGAGGCGACCCGGCCGGCTGCTTCCAAGGGAAAGACTTCCTCCAAGACGACCCCGGCCAAGACGGAGATCGATACCAAGCTGGACGGGGAATTCTCCCGCAACAAGGGCAAGCTCCCGTGGCCGGTGGACGGACCGGTGGTCGACAAGTTCGGCCAGCACAACCATCCGGTCTACAAGAATGTCAAGCTGCCGTACAACAACGGCGTCGGCATCGCGGTGGCTGCCGGGACACGGGTCCAGGCCGTCTTCGACGGGGTGGTCAAGCAAATCGTGGTCATGCCGGGCTACAACAACTGCGTCCTGGTCCAGCATGGCAGCTATTTCTCGTTCTATTGCAAACTGAAGACGGTTTCCGTCAAGGCAGGGGACAAGGTGAAGACGGGACAGACCCTGGGTACCGTCGACACGATCGCCGGTGAGAGCCAGCTGCATTTCCAGATCTGGAAGGGAACGACCCCCCAGAATCCGGAACTCTGGTTGAGATAAGACACACAAAACACTTGATATGAAACGCTTGACAAGTATTCTCGCAGCCGTGGCCCTGTTGGCCGCCGGCCGCCTTTCCGCCCAGGAAATCCAGAATTTCCGCGTATCCGGTCCGGTTGTATCCCCCGAGGTTACAGCCACTTCCGTCACCTTCCGTCTCCGTGCTCCGCAAGCCTCGGATGTCCGCGTCCAGCCGTCCTGGCTGGGTTACGGGCCCGAAGCCGCCGAAGCCGGTAAGATGGTCAAGGGCGACGACGGTGTCTGGACCAAGACCTTCGACCGTCCCGCTTCTGAGTTGTATACCTATACTTTCTCCGTTGACGGTGTCAGCACGCTTGACCCGTCGAATGTCTTCGTACAGCGTGACGGGGTCCGTTTCATGAGCGCCTTGTTGATCGACGGCGGCCTGGGTGACCTGTATAAGGAAAGCGAACGGGCCGGCAACCTCGACCATGTCTGGTATTGGTCCGGCACGCCGGGCATGTACCGCCGGATGTATGTCTATACCCCCTTCGGCTATGATCCCAATGACAAAAGCCGGGCGTATCCGGTCCTGTATCTGCTGCATGGCGGTGGCGGCGACGAGGATGCCTGGTCGACCCTCGGCCGCACCTGCCAGATCCTGGACAACCTGATCGCCCGCGGCGAGGCCCAGCCGATGCTCGTGGTCATGCCGAACGGCAATCCGACCCAGCGGGCCGCCCGCACGCTGATGGTTCCCGAGAATCCGGATGTGCCGAAAGGCAACGGCAGCTTCGACAATTATGCCTCCCTCCCGGCCGACATCGTCCCTTATATCGAATCTCACTATAATGTGATCAAGGACCGTTCCGGCCGTGCCTTGGCGGGCTTGTCCATGGGCGGTGGCCAGACCTTCTATACGGGTTTCCGCCATATCGACATGTTCTCCAGCCTGGGCATCTTCTCATCGGGTTTGCTCGGCGGCCGTACCGGAGCCTTCGATGCAGAGAAGGAAATGCCCGGCATCTATTCCGATCCGTCCAAGTTCTATTCCCGCCTCAAGGTCCTGTATATCTCCTGCGGCGAGCAGGACGAGCGGCTGGAAGGCACCCGCGAGGTGGTCGCCAAGCTTCGTGGCAAGGGATACACCGTGGTCTGGGAGACTTGCCCCGGCGGCCATGAGTGGAAGGTCTGGCGCATCAACCTGGCTTCTTTCGTCCGCAGGATTTTTAAATAGAAGACTATGAAAATTGCCATCATCGGTGCCGGCAACATGGGCGGCGCCACGGCGCTGGGCTTCGCCAAGTTCGTTCCGGAAGCGGAACTGACCGTCACGGCGGCCCATGCGGCCACACTGGGGGAATTCGCCGTACGCGGCATCGCCACGACCCTTAACAATGTCGAAGCGGCCACGGGGGCGGACATCATCATCCTGGGCGTCAAGCCCTGGCTGGTGGATGAGGTCCTGACCCAGATCCGGCCGGCCCTGCAGGGCAAGATCCTGCTGTCCATGGCGGCCGGCATCCCGTCCGCCCAGATCGAGGAGTGGCTGGAAGGCAGCGGCATCCAGGCCGCCTATACCGTCATCCCGAACCTGGCCATCGAAATCGGCGAGAGCATGACGTTCATGACGGAGATCGTGGGAGACCCGGCGGCGGAACTGCAGGTCCTCCCGCTGTTCAACAAGGTTGGCAAGACCCTGGTCGTCAGCGAGCGGCAGCTGCATGCGGGCATGATGGTCGCTTCCTGCGGGACGGCCTTCGCCCTGCGGTACGCCCGGGCGGCGATGGAAGGCGGCGTCCAGCTGGGCCTCTATCCGCGCGAAGCCCTGGAGGCGGTGCTGCAGACGATGAAGGGTGCCGCGGACCTGGTGACGGCCCACGGGACCCATCCCGAGCAGGAGATCGACCGGGTGACGACGCCGGGTGGCATCACCATCCGCGGCCTCAATGCCATGGAGGCGGCCGGTTTCACGGCCGCGGTCGTCGACGGCCTGCTGTCGGACAGCGACAGCCTGAAATAGCAGTTCCTGTTGATAAAAAGAAGCGCAGGTGCCATCAGGCATCTGCGCTTGTGCTTTATCGCAGCGGCACCAGGGGAACGGTGCCGGGAATCGTATCGTCCGGTTTCCCCTTCAGGTAGATGATCCGTTGGTTGGGACTGCCGCGGAACAGCAGGGAGGTGTCGCGCTGCTCCAGGATGAACGGCCCGTCGACCAGCACATCCAGGTACGGCAGCATCTGGGCCAGGTGCGGGTCGGCCTGGATTTCCTCGATGGTGAAGCCCGTCCAGCACCAGATGGTCTTGTCGGTCTCGGCCTTGATGCGCCGGGCCAGTTCGGTAAACGCTTCCACCTGGTAGAACGGATCCCCGCCGGAGAAGGTCACGTCGCTCAGGCTGTCGGCCTTGATGACGTCCAGGAGCTCGTCGACCGTGACTTCGTGGCCGCCCGCGAAATCCCAGGACTGGGGATTGTGGCAGCCCTTGCAGTGGTGGGCGCAGCCGGCACAGTAAATGGCCGTACGGAAACCGGGTCCGTCGGCCATTGTCTGTTCCAGGATATTGAGTATCCGGAGCTTCATGCTATTTGTGGACGACGCGGTCCTTGAGCTCGGCGAGCTTGCCGGAGTTCCAGCGGTTGGTCGTACCCACGAGGTAGCCGGTGATGCGCTGCAGGGTGTCGATGTGCTTGCCGTGGCAGTGCGGGCATTCGGTCAGGTCTTCCTCCGCATTTTCGAAGCCGCAGTCCAGGCAGCGGTTGCGGTTGTGGTTGACGGAGCCGTACCCGATGTCGTACTTGTCCATCAGGTCGACGATCCGCATGATGGCCTCCGGGTTGTGGGTGGCGTCGCCGTCGATCTCGACATAGAAGATGTGGCCGGCGTTCTCATATTTGTGGTACGGGCCTTCGATCTTGGCCTTGTGTTCCGGGGTGCAGTGGAAGTACACCGGAACGTGGCTGGAGTTGGTGTAGTAGTCCTTGTCGGTGATGCCGGGCAGGACGCCGAAGGTCTTGCGGTCGCGCTTGGTGAACTTGCCGGAGAGGCCTTCCGCCGGGGTGGCGAGGAAGGTGAAGTTGTGCTGGAAGGTCTCGGCGAAGCCGTTGATCTTCTCGTACATGTGGGAGATGATCCGCAGGCCCAGCTGCTGGGCTTCCTCGCTTTCGCCATGGTGCTTGCCGATCAGGGCGATGAGGCACTCGGCCAGGCCGATGAAGCCGATGGAGAGGGTGCCCTGGTTCATGACGGATTCGATCGGGTCGTCGTCCTCCAGTTTGTCGCTGCCCAGCCACAGGCCGTTCATCAGCAGCGGGAACTGCTTCTTGAGGGCGGTCTTCTGGAAGTCAAAGCGCTCGTTCAGCTGCTTGGCGGAGATGTCCAGCGCCCAGTCCAGTCTCTTGAAGAAGGCAGCGATGCGGTCGTCCTTGTCCTGGATCTGCATGCATTCGATGGCGAGCTTGACGATGTTGATGGTCGTGAAGCTCAGGTTGCCGCGGCCGATGGAGGTCTTCGGCCCGAAACGGTTGCCGTACACGCGGGTGCGGCAGCCCATGGTGGCGACTTCGTGGATGTAGCGCTTCGGGTCGTCCGCCTTCCAGGCGTCATCCTGGTTGAAGGAGGCGTCGAGGTTGAGGAAGTTCGGGAAGAAACGGCGGGCGCTCACGCGGCAGGCGAACTTGTACAGGTCGTAGTTCGGATCGCCGGGGAGGTAGCTGACGCCGCGTTTTTTCTTCCAGATCTGGATCGGGAAAATGGCGGTGGAGCCGTTGCCGACGCCTTCATAGGTCGTGTTGAGGATTTCACGGATGATGCAGCGGCCTTCGGCGGAGGTGTCGGTACCGTAGTTGATCGAGGAGAAGACCACCTGGTTGCCGCCGCGGCTGTGGATGGTGTTCATGTTGTGCACGAACGCCTCCATGGCCTGGTGGACCCGGCTGACGGTCTGGTTGATGGCGTGCTGGAGGGCGCGCTCGGGGCCCTGCAGGCCGATCAGGTCGCGTTTGAGGTAGTCGTCGAACTTGCGGGTCTTGAGCTCGCTGTAATCGGCGTTGCACATGGCACCGACCTGGTCCACCTCTTCCTCGAAGGTCTTGCGGACGAACGGGGCCAGGTAGAAGTCGAAGGCCGGGATGGCCTGGCCGCCGTGCATTTCATTCTGGACGGTCTCCATGGAGATGCACGCCAGGACGCTGGCGGTCTCGATGCGCTTGGCCGGGCGGGATTCGCCGTGGCCGGCCTTCAGGCCGTGCTCGAGGATCTTGTCCAGCGGGTGCTGGATGCAGGTCAGGGACTTCGTCGGGTAATAATCCTTGTCATGGATGTGGATGTAGTTGCCGGCCACCGCTTCCCGGACATCGCCGGACAGCAGGCACTCGTCCACGTAACTCTTGGTCGCCTCGGAAGCGAATTTCATCATCATGCCCGCCGGGGTGTCCGCGTTCATGTTGGCATTCTCGCGGGTGATGTCATTGGCCTGCGCGTCGATGATGGTCTGGAAGATCTCGTTGGTCTTGGCCTTGCGGGCCAGGTTGCGCTGGTTGCGGTAGGCGATGTACTTCTTGGCGACTTCCTTGCGCGGGCTCTTCATGAGCTCGAACTCGACGCAGTCCTGGATGTCCTCGACGCTCATGTCGTCGCGGTCCATCTTGGAGATGGTATCGGCGATCTTGGCGGCCAGGACGATGTCTTCACCGTTGTCGGTTACATTCATCGCCTTGAGGATGGCGGCAACGATTTTCTGGTTGTTGAAGTCGACGACGCGACCGTCGCGCTTGATGACGTGCTTGACCATGACAGGGGTATTTAGGTTTTGTATCTTGTGTGGCGGGGCCTTTACGAGGCGCTGGGTAACAAAGTTAGGACAAATGGGCAGGAAAGTGAAGCAAATCGCAAAGAAAAGTTATTAACAGGGCACAAAAAAACTGTTAAGTTGTTGCTTAACAGTTTTCTACGATTTTATTTAATTTAGAATTGCTATAAATTGGCTAACAATTCTGTTTCTTGTCGGAATGTGCCGGTGGATTATCCGACGACCCAGACGAGGACGTGGCGGTCGAAGGTCATGTACTCCAGTTCGAATTCCTCCTCGTAGCCGTCCTTGTGGATGAAGGTCGCCTCCAGTTCGCCTTCGCCGCGGGGGCGGAAGCGCTCGACCTCGATCTGTTCGGCGAAGTCGACCTTGTAGGCGGACACGCGCTTGAAGATGGCTTCCTTGGCGCACCAGTAGATGGCGAGCTGTTCGTTACGGCGGTCGTCGTCCAGGTCTTCGATCTCGTCCTCGGAGAGGGCGCGTTTCTCGACGGCGGAGAAATCCCGGTCGAGGGACTCCAGGTCGATGCCCAGGTCTTCCTCGTCGTGGAGGATGATGGCGACGTACTTCTCCGTATGGGTGATGCTGATGTTGGTCACCATGTTCTCCAGGTACGGCTTGCCGTTGTCGTGGTGGCTGAGGTAGACTTTCTCCTCAAACACTTCGTTCAGCAGGGCCCTCACGGCCAGCCGCTGCTTGCGCTGGGATTCGCTCCGGATGTAGGAGATCTCCTCCATTTCATCCGAAGGGGTGGAACTGAGTTCGATCAGCTCCTGTTCCGTCTCCGTAATCTGCCAGACGGCGATGGTTGCTTCGTTTTCTAGTTTCTTTTTGAGATAGAGTCCCATAAATCTATTGGTTATGAACCTGTTGTTCCCGTAGTCCCGATCCAGACAGTACCGGCGGCAGCCGAAGAAACGCAAACGACATACCCGCCCTCCTGGTCTTCATCGCCGGAAGTGCGTGTCAGAATCAAATATGCGTCAGGGGAAAAGCTGCGCGATAACGGGTCGTCCGAATGCGGACCCGCTACGTTTTCTCGGTTAGTGCCTATGGGACTGGGAGGTTCCATCAATTTGTTTCAAAGTTTGCAAATGCAAATATAGCGTTTTTTTGAATATCAAGAAAATTAGTTCTTTTCCTCCCATTAAATTCTTATATTTGCATCGCCTTCGGGCAACCTTTGTAATCAAACAACAAAACACAATATCATGGGATTTTTGACAAATGAGAAGCTCCTCATCGTCGGCGCCGCCGGCATGATCGGCTCCAACATGGCCCAGACGGCCATGATGCTGAAATTGACTCCGAACCTCTGCCTGTACGACATCTACGAGCCCGGTCTGAAGGGCGTTGTCGCCGAGATGGACCACTGCGCCTTCCCGGATGCCAACATCACCTGGACCACGGATCCCGCCGTCGCTTTCAAGGACGCCAAGTACATCATCTCCTCCGGCGGTGCGCCGCGCAAGGAAGGGATGACCCGCGAGGACCTGCTCAAGGGCAACTGCCAGATTGCCGCCGAATTCGGTGACAACATCCGCAAATACTGCCCGGACGTCAAGCATGTCGTCGTCATCTTCAACCCGGCCGATGTCACCGCGCTGACCGCGCTGATCCACGCCGGTCTGAAGCCGGACCAGCTCACCTCCCTCGCCGCCCTCGACAGCACCCGCCTGCAGGAAGCGCTCGCCTGTGAATTCGGCGTGCAGCAGTGCAAGGTGACCGGTGCCCACACCTACGGCGGTCACGGTGAGGCCATGGCAGTTTTCGCCTCCCAGGTCAAGATCGACGGCAAGCCCCTCGCAGAATGCGGCCTGTCCGCCGAGAAGTTCGCCGAGATCAAGCACAACACCATCCAGGGTGGCTCCAACATCATCAAGCTCCGTGGCCGCAGCTCCTTCCAGAGCCCGGCTTACAATGCCGTCAAGATGATCGAGGCCGCGATGGGCGGTGAGAAGTTCTGCTGGCCGGCCGGCACCTATGTCTGCAACGCGAAGTACCAGAACGTCATGATGGCCATGCCGACCGTCATCGACGCGACCGGCTGCCACTACACCGAGCCGGTGGGTACCGCCGAAGAGATGGCCGCCCTCGACGCTTCCTACGAGCACCTCTGCAAGATGCGTGACGAGATCATCTCGCTGGGCATCGTCCCGCCCGTGGCTGAGTGGAAGACCTGCAACCCGAACCTGTAGCAGACTCGCTCAATTGAAGAAAGAGCCCTCCCGGGTTCTGCCGATCCTCCCCACTTGTGGGTCCCCTCCCTTTTCGGGAGCCAATGTCGGCAGAACCCGGGAGGGCTCTTTCTTTATGATCGCCTAGAACAGCTGGATGCAGACCGGGGCGCCGAGTTCGATCCGCTTGCCGGTATCGGCGAGGGAGCCGTCATTCTGGTCGATCGTGTAGATTTCGATGGCGTTGGAGTCGCGGCAGGCGCAGAGCAGGAAACGGCCGTTCGGGGTGATGGCAAAGTTGCGCGGATGAATGCCGGTCTTGCGGTAGCCGGTGCGTTTGACGCGGCCGGTCTGGGGATTGACGCTGAAGATGGAGATGCCGTCGTTCTTGAGCCGGTGGCTGGTATAGAGGAAGCGGCCGTCCGGGGAGAAATGGATATCGGCGCTGCCCTTGCCGTTACCGGAATAGGCCTTCAGCGAATGGACGGAGCTGAGTTTGCCGTCTTCATACCGGAAGACGTTGAGCTGGTCGCCGAGCTCGCTGAGCAGGTAGGCGAATTTCCCGTCGGGGCTGAACGTGCCGTGGCGCGGGCCGGTGATGTTGAGGCCGCGGAATTTCCAGGCCAGTTCGTCATCGCCCAGCGGATGCTCGCCGCCGGTGCGCTCGAAGCGGTAGACCGCATCGGAACCCAGGTCATTGACAAATACATACTTCCCGTCAGGGGAAAGGATCGCCTGGTGGATGTGCGGGGTGATGTGCTCCGGCCAGGAAGGGGCGAACTGCCAGTTCTGCGGCTCGAGCATGCCGTTATCGGCGATCGGGAAGACGGACACGGAACCGCCGGTGTAGTTGGACGTGACCAGATGCCCGTCCAGCAGCAGGACATTGCACGGATCTCCGCCCTTGTAGGTCCCGTCCGTGGGCTGCCAGTTCAGCAGGTCGATGCTGTCTTCGCCCAGCCGGAAAGAATAGGCGCCCTGGCGGCCGTCGTGGAACTCGCAGACGCCATAGGCGAAACGCCGGTCCTCCGAAGGGATGACGAACGAAGGATTCTCGCACCGGGCCGTGTCCAGTAGCGTGAATTCCGCGGTTTCCTGGTTGAATTTGTATAGATAAACGCCTTCTGCCGAAGTTTTTTCAGTATAGGTGCCCACGAGCATCCGCAGCTCGTTCTGCGCGCTCAGGGTCAGGCCGGCCAGGAGGGCGGCCGTCATCAGCATCATTCTTTTCATATTGGTAAAGGTATAATAACGTCCGGTTTCCCCTGCAAAAATGACGCCTGTCCTACCGGTGGCGCAGCGCCAGTTCCTTTTCCAGGTCGTCGATGCCGCAGCCCATGGCTTCCATCAGCACCAGCAGGTGGTAGGCCAGGTCGGCGGTCTCATACAGGAACCGGTCCCGGTTGCCGTCCACGGCCTCGATGACGGCTTCCGTCGCCTCTTCTCCGACTTTCTTGGCGATGGCCTTGGGGCCCTTGATGAAGAGCCGGCTCGTATAGGACCCTTCCGGCATCCGTTCATGCCGCCGCCGGATCAGGGCGGCCAGGCTCCGTACGAAGCCCTCGTCCTCCGGCGTATCGAAACAGGCCGTCGTGCCGCGGTGGCAGACCGGTCCGGCCGGCTCGGCCATGATGAGCAGGGTGTCGGCGTCGCAGTCCGGATACATAGCCTTGACGGTCAGGTAATTCCCGCTGGTTTCCCCCTTGGTCCAGAGCGCCTGGCGGGTGCGGGAGAAAAAGGTGACCCGGCCCTCGGCGAGGGTCTTGTCGAAGGCCGCCCGGTCCATGTAGCCGAGCATCAGGACTTTCAGGGTCGTGGCGTCCTGGATGACCACGGGCAGCAGGCCGTCTCCGGTCTTGGCCAGGTTGAAATCGTCAAAGGTCATGGTTGTTCATTTTCTGTCAGTCGGACCGGGATGCCGCGCGCCGCGAGCGCACGTTTGACCCCTCCGACGGTATGGGTTCCGTAATGGAAAATGCTGGCGGCCAGGGCGGCGTCGGCCTTGCCCCGGGTCAGGACGTCGGAGATGTCCTCCACGCCCCCGGCCCCGCCGGAAGCGATCAGCGGGATTTCCAGGACGTCGGCCAGGGCGGCGTAAACCTCACAGGGATAGCCCGCTCCGGTCCCGTCGTGGTCCATGGAGGTGAACAGGATCTCTCCCGCGCCGCGTTCCTGGGCCTCCCGGGCCCAGCTGAACAGTTCCTTGTCGGTGGGGACGCTGCCGCCGTGGGTGGTTGCCAGCCAGCGGCCATCCGGCTGGGAGGCGGCATCGATGGCCACGACGACGAACTGGCTGCCGTATTGGGCGGCGATTTCGCCGATCAGTTCCGGCCGGGCGATGGCCGCGCTGTTGAGGGTGATCTTGTCCGCCCCGGCATCCAGCAGCCGCGCCGCATCCTCCAGGCTCCGGATGCCGCCGCCGATCGTAAAGGGGATGTTCACGGTATCGGCGACGCGCCCGACCAGCTCCGCAAAGGTGCCGCGGCCCTCCCGGGTGGCGCTGATGTCGAGGTAGACCAGCTCGTCGGCCCCTTCCGCGGCATAGCGGCGCCCCAATTCCACCGCATCCCCGACCTCCTTGAGGCCGAGGAAGTTGATGCCTTTGACAACCCGCCCGTCCTTTACATCGAGGCAGGGGATGATCCGTTTTGCAAGCATGTCTTCAGTTCTTCAGAGGTGATCCGGTTTTCATAAAGGGCTTTCCCGGTGATGATCCCGTCCAGGCCGAGCCGGTCGGCTTCCAGGATATCCGCCAGGCGGGATACGCCGCCGCTGACGATGATCCGCAGGGCCGGGAACCGTTCTTTCAGCCGTTGGTACAGGGGGAAGGACGGTCCGTTGAGCATCCCGTCCCGGGCAATATCAGTCACGATGGCCTGCTCCAGGCCATCCGGCAGGAACTGCCCGATCAGGTCTTCCAAGGCGATGCCGCTGTCTTCGAGCCAGCCGTTTACGGCGACCCGGCCGTCCCGGGCATCGGCACCCAGGATGATCCGCGGCCCCCAGCGGCGGAGCCATGCCTGCATCCGTGCCGGCTCCCGGGCCGCCACGCTGCCTACGATGGCCCAGTCGGCCCCGGCGTTCCACACGTCGGAAAGCGCCTGGTCCGTCTTGATGCCGCCGCCCCATTCCAGCTTCAGCAGGCCCAGGGAGGCGATCTGCTCCAATACCCGTAAATTTTGGGGACTCGATGCCTTGGCCCCGTCCAGGTCCACCAGGTGCAGCCGCCGCACGCCCCAGCCGGCATATTGCCGGGCCAGGTCGACGGGGTCCTGGTCATAGGTCTTCCGGCGGGCATAGTCCCCTTGGGAGAGCCGCACGCAGCGGCCTCCGATCAGGTCGATGGCGGGGATGATCTCGATCATAGGGCCAGGAAGTTTTGCAGGATCCGCTCGCCGGTGCCGCCGCTCTTTTCAGGGTGGAACTGCGTCCCGTAGAACTGTTCGTACTTCAGGGCGGCGCTCAGCAGGATGTCTCCGTACCGGGTCGTGGCAATGGTGTCCGGACCGGTACCGGCATAATAGGAATGGACGAAATAGGCCCAGGGCTGCGGCGGAAGGTCCCGCAGCAGCTTGCTCTCCAGGTTGCCCAGGGTGTTCCAGCCCATATGGGGGACTTTCAGGTCCGGACCCGGGACGAACCGGCGGACATGGGCGTCGAAAACGCCGAGGCAGGGCTGTCCGGGGGCCTCCTCACTGTCCCGGCAGAGGACCTGCATGCCCACGCAGATGCCCAGGACGGGCTGGCGCAGGCTGCGGATGACGGCCGGTAGTCCTCTGTCAGTCAGGTTTTCCATGGCTTTCCCGGCGTGGCCGACGCCGGGCAGGATGACCTTGTCGGCGCGGCGGATGGCGTCGGGATCGGCGGTCACCTCGAAGGTGGCGCCGAGCCGCGAAAGGGCGTTCTCCAGGGAGCGGAGGTTGCCCATGTCGTAGTCAATGATGGCGATCATAGCAATCCTTTTGAGGAGGGAAGTTCATCGGAGGCCGGGTCCCGGCGGACGGCCTGCCGCAGCGCCCTTGCAAAGGCCTTGAAAACGGCTTCGGCCAGGTGGTGGTTGTTTTCCCCTTCCGCCTCGACGCGCAGGTTGCAGGCCGCGGCGGTGCAGAGGGATTTGAAGAAATGCGGGAACATCTCGGTCGGGGTGTCTCCGACGTATTCGCGGGTGAACCGGACCTTCCAGACGAAGTCCGCCCGTCCGCCGAAGTCGATCAGGACCAGGGCTTTGCATTCATCCATCGGGAGGGCGAACCCATACCGGCCGATGCCGCGCTTGTCCCCGAGGGCCTTGGCGACAGCCTGGCCGAGCACGATGCCGACATCCTCCATCGTATGGTGCTCGTCGACCTGCAGGTCGCCCTGGCAGCGCAGGTCCAGCGAGACCCCGCCATGGTGCGGAATCTGGTCCAGCATGTGGTCGAAGAAATGCAGGCCGGTGTCGATCCGGGTGGTCCCCCGGCCGTCCAGGTCGAGGGTCAGGGAGATGTCCGTCTCCCGGGTCTTGCGTTCCAGGGTGATGCGGCGCTCGCCCAGCCGGATGATTTCGGCGATTTCGGCCCAGGTCAGGGGTCCGACCTGCAGGCCCTTGGCGCCCAGGTTCTCCGCCAGCTGCAGGTCCGTTTCCCGGTCTCCGATCACATAGCTGGCTCCCAGGTCATAGCTGCCGTCCAGATAGGCTCCCAGCATCCCGAGACCCGGTTTCCGGGTCGGGGCGTTTTCCTGCGGGAACGTCCGGTCGATCAGGATGTCGTCAAAGACGATGCCTTCCCCTTTCAGGGTCCGGAGCATCAGGTTCTGGCAGGGCCAGAAGGTCTCTTCGGGGAAGGAGGGGGTCCCGAGTCCGTCCTGGTTGGAGACCAGGACCAATTCGAAGCCCAGGCCGGTCAGGGCCTTGAGGCCGGAGATAGCACCGGGAACGAAGGCGAATTTGCGCAGGTCGTCGATCTGCTCGTCCGCCGGTTCGACGAGGATCGTCCCGTCGCGGTCGATGAACAAGGCTTTTTTCATAACGTTTGCAGGGCTTGGAGCAGGGCATCGTTTTCCCGGGGCAGGCCGACGGTCAGGCGCAGGCAGCCGGCGCATCCAGGTACCCGGCTGCGGTTGCGGACGATGATCCCTTTCTGAAGGAGTTCATTGTAAATGCGGTCCGCATCCTCGAAACGGACCAGCAGGAAATTGGCGTCGCTGGGGAAGACGGTCTTCACGAAAGGGAAAGCCGGCAGGGCGGCCGCGAGGCGGGCGCGTTCGGCCTTGAGGAGGGCGACCTCTTCCGCAATCGGCTCCCGGAGCAGGCTGAATGCCTTTTCCATGGCGGCGGTGGAGAGGTTGTAGGGATATTTGACCATCGACATATACCGGATGATTTCCTCGTTGGCGATGGCCATGCCGATCCGCAGCCCGGCCATGGCGCGGGCCTTGGACAGGGTCTGCAGGACGATCAGGTTGTCCCGCCGGCAGGCGTCGGCGGCCAGGCTTCCTTTGTCGGAGAAATCGACATAGGCCTCGTCCACCACGACGATCCCCTGGAAGACATCCACGATGTCCAGCAGCTGGGATCTCGGGAAGGCGTTGCCGGAGGGATTGTTCGGCGAGCAGAGGAAGAGAACCTTGGTCCGGCGGTCGGTCGCCGAGAGGAGCTTGTCGGTGTCCAGGGAGAAATCGGCCTCCAGCTGTACCGGCCGGACGGCGATGTCATTGATGGCGGCTGCCACGCCATACATGCCGTAGCTGGGCGCGATCATGACGGCATTGTCCCGGCCCGGCTCGCAGAAGAGCCTGTAGACCAGGTCGATGGCTTCGTCGCTGCCGTTCCCGAGGAAGAGGTTGCCCGCCGGGACGCCTTTCAGCCCGGACAGGAGGGCCTTGAGCCGGGCCTGGTGCGGGTCCGGATAACGGTTGACCCCGTTTTCAAAGGGGCTTTCGTTGGCATCGAGGAAGATGCCGATCGGGCCGGTGTACTCGTCGCGGGCGGTGGAGTAGGGCGAGAGGGTCGCGATGTTGGGACGGAGGAGATGGCGGATCATGACAGGCGGAGGTTAACGGCGGCGGCGTGGGCGTCGAGGCCTTCGGCGCCGGCCATGGCCGTGATGGTGGAGGCAAGGGATTGCAGGCCTTCCCGGCTGAGCTGCTGGAGGGTCATCTTGCGGAAGAAACTGTCCAGGTTGACCCCGCTGCAGGCGCGGGCCCAGCCGCTGGTGGGAAGGGTATGGTTGGTGCCGGAGGCATAGTCCCCGGCGCTTTCGGGCGACCACGGGCCGATGAAGACGCTGCCGGCGGCGGTAATCCGCCGGCTGAGGGCCTCGGCATCGGCCGTGGCGAGGATCAGGTGTTCGGGCGCATAGGTTTCGGCAAAGTCCATGCGGTCCTGCGGATCGTCAAAAACCAGAGCAAGACTGTGGGAAAGGGCGCCGTCGACCTGGGCGGTCCGTGGCAGGGCTTCTCTCTGGACCTCAATGGCTTGCAGGACTGCTTCAGCATAGTTGGCCTCGTCGGTGACAAGGATGGCGGTGCTGTCGGCCCCATGTTCAGCCTGCGAGAGCAGGTCGGCGGCGGCAAAGGCCGGCGGGGTGCTCCGGTCGGCCAGGACCAGCACTTCGGACGGACCGGCGGGCATGTCGATGGCCGTCTGCTCCTGGCTGACCAGCTGCTTGGCCAGGGTGACCCAGGGGTTGCCCGGACCGAAGATCTTGTCCACGCGGGGAATGGTCTGGGTCCCATAGGCCATGGCGGCGATCGCCTGGGCACCGCCGATGCGGAAGACCCGGTCGATGCCGCACTCCCGGGCGGCGAACAGGACTTCCGGCGCGACCGTCCCGTCCTTGCGGCAGGGCGTGCACAGGATCCGCTGTCCGCAACCGGACAGGGCCGCCGGGACGGCCAGCATCAGGACGGTGGAAAACAGCGGGGCGCTGCCGCCGGGGATATAGAGCCCGACGCTGCGGATCGGCACCGGCCGCTGGATGCAGACGACCCCGGGGGAAGTCTCCAGGCGGATTTCCCGGGGCATCTGGGCCCGGTGGAAGGCCTCAATGTTGCGCCGGGCGGTGCGGATGGCCTCCTGTACCTGCGGACTGACCTGCCGGCAGGCGGCGTCGAAGGCTTCGGGCTCCACGGCGAGGCCGCAGGCCTTCAGGTCGGTACCGTCGATTTCGGCGGCCAGGCGCTCCAGGGCCTCATCCCCCGTCTCGCGGACGGCGTCGAGGATGGCCCGCACGCGCGGGCGGATTCCTTCATAATCAATGGCTTTGCGCCGGGTCAGGGCCTTCCACTGCGCCCGGGGCGGATTCTGCAGGATTCTCATAGGATGATCTTGTCTATGTCCATGACCAGGATACCCTCGGCGCCGATGGCCTTGAGTTGGCGGACCTTGGTCCAGAGTTCGGAAGCGTTGACCACCGAGTGCAGGGAGCACCAGTCCTCGGTGGCCAGGGGCATGACCGTGGGACTGCGCATGGCCGGGAGGATCTGCAGGGTCTGGTCCAGGGCCGTCCGGGGCAGGTTCATCAGCAGGTATTTCTTGCCTTTGCTGACGGTTTGTGTGCCGATGCGGAACAGCAGGTCGTCCAGCAGTTCCCGCTCCTCCTCCGTCAGGCCCTTGCGGGCGATCAGGACGGCTTCGGACTCCATGACCGTTTCGACCTCTTTCAAGCCGTTGGCAATCAAGGTGCTGCCGGAAGAAACGATGTCGAAGATGGCATCGGCGATCCCGATGGCCGGAGCAATCTCGACAGAGCCGGTGATCACTTCGATCTTCGCGTCGATCCCATTTTCGTTCAAATACTTACGGAGGATGTTCGGGTAGGAGGTGGCGATCTTCCGGCCCTGGAACCAGGCCGGGCCGTCATAGGCCTGGGCTTTCGGCACGGCCAGGCTCAGGCGGCAGCCGCCGAATCCCAGGTGGGCGGCGATGTCGACATCGGCCCCGCGTTCCTGCACTTCATTGAGGCCGACGATGCCGAAGGTGGCGGTGCCGCCGGCGACGACCCCGGGAATGTCGTCGTCGCGCAGGTACAGGGCTTCGATGGGGAAGTTCTGGGAGCGGGACACCAGCTTGCGTTTGGGGGTGTCGACGTCGATCCCGATGTCTTGGAGGAGGGAGAGGCTCTCTTCATTGAGCCGTCCCTTGGATTGGATGGCGATTCGTATCATGTCTGTTCGTTCGTTTCAAGGGTGCCGGTAGATAAAAAAAGGCTTGCCGCATGGGGAGGGGCAAGTCTTCATCTACCGGTGGTATGAATCTACAGCAGCGCCCGCCCTATCCGTGGAGGATATGGTGGTGATGATGCTTGCTGTTGAAATTCTTACACATACGGTTACAAATGTAGGGATTATTCCGGATTATCCAAATTTTTCAGGCCGGATTTTGCAAATCGCGAAAACCGCCGTATCTTTGCCGTCCATCTATCGGGGTGTGGCGCAGTTGGCTAGCGCATCTGCTTTGGGAGCAGAGGGTCGTAGGTTCGAGTCCTATTACCCCGACAAATTTTTTCTTATATTTGTAGGGAATACGAACTGCCATGCATTTCCGATCCCTGATTCTCACTTTCCTACTGTCCGTTTTCCTGACTCCGGGACTGGTCGCCCAGGAGAAGGGCGGTCTTGTGCACCGCCTTCTGGAAAAGATACGGACACCGGACCGCCGGTATGATGCGGCTTATATCTACCAGCCCGCTCCGCGCTGGCATGTCGACGTGACCAGCGGTATCCGCCGGGCCGGGGTTTCGCAGGAAAACCGGTTCGTGATGTTTTACGGACTTCCCGACGAGGAGGGGACAATCATCCTCACAGCCGGTCCGGCGACGCTGGAAACAGCCCTGAAGGGAGACTTTGAGACGACCGTCGGCCTCTCGGCAGGATATGGCGGTCTGGCCGGCAGTTTCAGCCGGACCCTTGGGAAGGACAAGTCCCATTCGAACACGACCTTTTCCTTTGACCTGATGATGTCGGGCGTGGCCTTGCAACTGCAGTATTTCAATTTTTCCCAGCCGATGGAATACGCCCTTTCCGTCGAGAATGCGCCCTCTCTGGACGTAAGCGGAACGACGGATAATCCCGGCCGGATGCGTGCCCTGATTGCCGACGTCTTCTATACCTTCCGCCGGCACCGGTTCGATTATTCCGCCGTGTATAAGGGCGGGAAGATCCAGCGCAAGAGCGCCGGTTCCTGGATGTTCGGCACCAAGGTGATCCTGGGAGAGACCCGTAACGATCCGGACGAATTCTTCACCCCCCTGACCTGGGGCGTCGCCCGGCAGTCGTCTGCCCAGGTCTCCTTCGGCGGGGGCTTTTCCTACAATTGGGTTCCGTATCACCGGCAGCCCTACGGAGCCCATGAGCAGGGACTGCGGAACCTGACGGCCAATGTGACCTTGTTGCCGATGGTCACGCTGTTCAACCAGTTCACTTCCACGTATTATATGGAGGTGGACGGCGAGATGCAGCCTTGGAGGAAGGTCCCCATGAACGGCAACCTGCTGGTCAACTATGTGGCCCGGGCCGGTCTCTGCTACAGTTTCGGGCGTTATCAGGCCAACCTGTCTGCGGCCTACGACAGTTATTCCTATCACGGGACGACGCATCCGGCCGGAGAAGGTCCCTCCCTGGATACCGTAGAGACCGGCGGCCGGTTCGAGCGCTGGACAGTTACCGCTAAATTCGGAGTGAAGTTCTAGAAATCAAATCCGACGGACAAGGCGACTGAGAACTTGGTCCGGTTGCACCATTGCACGCCCAGTTTCATCGGGCCGGCGACGGATTTCTGGCCGATTTCCAGGCCGAAGGCATAGGCGTCCAGCCGGTCTTTGAAGAAATCCGGGATGTGGTCGGTGTCGTGGAAGACGCCGCCGCGCAGCGTGACGAAATTCTTGTGGTTGATCCGGTAGCGCAGGTCCGCCTGTGCGGTCATGGCGTAGTGCTGGCAGACCCAGAATCCCGTATTGAATCCGAAAAACGGAAGCTGGTTCTCCACATACCGTCCCGCCAGGGTTCCCCCGGCCGTCAGGGTGTGGATGAGATTCATGTGTCCGGGCTCTTCCGTCATCCAGCCGGCATAGAGGGAGGGCTGCAGGGCGAGACGGCTGCCCAGCGGCACCACGACGGAAGCGTGGGCGATGCCGACGCTGTAGGGCGGCACCTTCCCTTCCGTGTGTCCTGTCTCTACATCTTCCTCGCCCTCTATCTCTTCTTCCAGATAAATGGAGAATCCGTCGAAGACATAACGGGTCTTAAGAGCCAGTTGAAAACCTTTGGTCGGGAAATACCGCTCGTTGAACGTGTCGTAACGCAGGTCGGCGAAGGTGGAGAACCAGCGGCTCCGCCAATCCCAGCCCGTCCATTCCAGGGAGTTGTCCAGGTAGCTTTCATAGGGCTCATTCTCCATGGCGAACCCCATCCGGACATCTCCATAGTTCAGCCGGGCATCTTCCGCATAGATTTCCGCACGGGTGTTGAGACCGATGTACCGGGCGGCATCCCCTTTGTCCCAGTATTTGAAGTCACTGTAGGTCGCTTTGGCCGAGATGCCGAAGATCGGCAGCTGGCCGATGGGCTTGTAGGCGAAGTCCGCCATCAGGGAGGAAACCGTACCCAGTTTGAGCTCCGTCGTCAGGCGTGGTCCGTATAGTTTCCGGGTCCCGAACCCGCCGAGGATGCCGACATAGACCTTCTCATCGAAATCGACATGGGCGGATACGCCGAATTCATTGGTCTGGCCTTTCTGGCAGTCAAATACCAGGGTATACGGTTCTTCCCGGCCTTCCATCCGGTACGTGACCGATTCGAAGGCCCGGGTCCCGTACAGCGTGGACAGGATGTTCTCGACCGTTGACCGGTCATACAGGCTGTCCAGCGGGAGGGGGATCGGGCTGAGCAGGTATTCCCGCTCCCGGTCGTTGATGCCCTCGATCCGGACGGCTCCGACCTTGACCTTCCGATACCTCAGGTCGACGGCGGTCTTGTCCTTGGGACCGGTTTCCTGCCGTCCGACCAGGCGGGCGACCTGTGCGAATTCTTCTCCTTTTTCCTGGGCCAGGGCATAGCCCCGGGCGATGATGTCGTCCACGCTCTCGCTGTCAAATGACAGCATGTTGTATCCCTCCAGTTTGTGCTGCAGCAGCACGTCGGTCATCGCGCGGTTCTTGTCCAGGGACTCGGTCGTCATCATGGAGATGTTCTGCATGGCGATGCCTACGATGGAACCCAGGTCCGACAGGTCGCGGCTGGACGGCATCTCGGAACCGATGACGATATCCGCTCCCATGGCCCGGGCGATGTCGACCGGGAAATTGTTGCGGGTTCCGCCGTCGCTCAGCACCATGCCTTCCGTGCGTACGGGCCGGAAATAGATCGGGATGGCCATGGTGGAGCGCATGGCGTCGACCATGTTGCCGGAGGTCCAGTTCTTTTCCTTCATGGTATGCATGTCCGTCGCGACGCAATAGAAGGGGATGGGGAGGGCGTCGAAGGCGAGGGAGTCCTGGTAGCCGACCGAAACGGAGCTCAGCGTGTTCCGCACATTGAAGCCGAACAGGTAACCGTCCGGCATGCCGAGACCGAGCTTGCTCATCATCTCGTCCATCATGTCGCCGGAGCGGTTGTCCCGCTGCTCGAAAGTCTTCCTGAACCGGAGCTGCCGCTGTGCCCGGGCCTCCTTGTCGGTATCTTCGTAGTGCCAGGGGACCGAGATGGCGAAGCGCTCCTTGTTGCGACGGACCTTGTACGTCTGGTAGCTGTCGGGAATCTTGTCGGACATCATGACCGTCCAGTCGATGGACCGGACCAGGGAATCCAGGTACCGCTCACCATATCCCAGGGAGTATAAGCCGGACACCAGGCCGCCCATGCTGGTTCCTCCGATCAGGTCGACAGGGATTCCCTGCTCCTCCATGTACCGCAGCACCCCCAGGTGCGCCATACCCAGGGCGCCGCCGCCGGCCAGGACCACGGCCACTGTGGGCCGGTGCTGCCGGATGGAATCCATCCGGGCGCGGACGCGCAGGATGGCCAGGGAGTCGCCGACGGGATCCACGCTGGGCATGTTCAGGCCGTTCTGGGCGAAGCCGGAAAGACACAGGAAGAGGGCTAGGAGGGCAGTCAGTTTTTTCATTGCGGGCGGGTTTATCCACAAAAATAGCCAAAAAAGAACTATATTTGTATCAATAACCCAACGAAAAAGCTTGTATGAAAAAAATTCTTGCCTTCTTGACGGCCGTGCTCCTGGCCGTCCCTGCGTTTGCCCAGGATGACCATGTCATCGTTTCTTCCAAGGATGGCGTGGTCTCGCTTGAAACGGTCTCCCACATGGGTTGGGGATATCATTTCGTGAAATCCGATGATTTCAAACGCGCCGGTTCCGGGCAGTTCTTCATCAATCTGCTGAACCTGGGGATCCGTCCTGCCGAGGCCTTCGGAATCGGGCTGGGCGTCGATTTCAAGTTCGATTATATCGGCTCCCGGAAAGATTCCTTCCAGCTTGACGCCGACAAGAAGGTTCAGGCCTTCCCGTTCGCGGACACGTATGACAAGACCCGCAGCGAAATCAACGTGACCTCGCTGAGCTTCCCGCTCCTGGCCAAGGTCTATTTCGGTGACTGGCACGTGAGCTTGGGCGCCGAGGCGGACCTGAACCTCTGGGGCCACACCTACAATTTCACCAAACTGGATAATGTCAAGACCCGGGTGACCGAGCGGAAAGCCAAACTCGAGACCTTCTCCTATGGCCTGATCGCCGCCATCCAGCACAATGATTTCGGCATTTTCTGCAAGTATTATCCGAAATCTTCCAAGTTCCTCGCGGACGGCAGCGTCAACTTCTCCTACTGGACCCTCGGCGTCGCCTTCGGCCTGTAGGTCCCGTAATTAGATAGATATTCGTACCGGTAGAATCCACAAGGTTCGTCGGATTCATCCGCTGCTGATGAAAACTTAAAGAACAGGATAGGCCTCTTCACAACCGTGGATGGCATGCCACTGTTCTTTATCTTTTCCTAAGGCTCTTTTTGTCATTTTGCATCCTCTTGCGGCTGCCAAGAGAACCGGAGCTTGTTCCAAAAGAAGGAAACAGGGAGAAACAGCGTACGATCAGATATCGTTCCGGCAGGACTGACACCGAGAGCGCGTAAAAGAGGCATTCCGTGTCAGGCCCCGGATCACAAACCCACCCCTGACACCTAGACGCCGTGAAAGCCCGTTTTTGTGTCCGGCCAGCCGGAAGAAGCTGCGGGGTTGTATCACCTTGCACCCGACGCCCAGCCAGGAGCTTGCGCCGCCGCTTTGCGAAACGCCAGCGCCAACCCGTTGGCTCGCATTTTCCTTGCCTCCGAAACTTAAAGAACAGCGTATGCCTCTATACTACCGTGAAGGGCATACTGCTGTTCTTTATCCGCCTTCAAAATGAAGGGTAAAGAACGCTTAAGACCAGAATACCGCATCAGGGACAGGACCGGTGTTCTTTATCTTTTTCGATTTGAAGAATTATGCAAGGAGCCTCTGTCCCAGACACACTCGAGGGAACGTAACCCCCGCACGCTGCCTAGGTGGTCCGTGATCTGGTAGATTACAGCGTTTTTCTGTTACTAAAACCGAAAAGAGATTCCGACCTCATAGCAACGTGAGGTCGGAACCAAATAAGAACGACCTTTTACGAAACTATCTATAAATAGAAAGACTGCGTGTTACATCTTTAATCCGAATAATCTTGTCCTCCTCAAGACATCCGACAGTCACGCGTATTTTTTGGATACTAAGGTCTCTTGAAGATGAATGAACAATCCTCTCATAATCGTCGACATTCTCACAATAGGGAAGGTCATCCATAAGTTTAAAGAGGTTGGGCCATGATTCTCCTTCATTACCGACAATGCAAATGATGGCATTATCCTTTATCGAGAACCCAAGAAATTGAAAGTAACTTTTATAATTGAGCATCGGAGCATACGCACTAAGTTATATAGATTGAGTCCCTTTCTGGGAAATGGCGAAGAATAACACCCACATATGCTTCGTCGGTGATTCCTTTGGGCTCGAAAGAATATCCTTCCACATCGTCTTGATTATGTAAGTGAAAAGAAACCGCTTCCCCCAAACTCATTCCGCGAGAATGTGATCCCCTCGAATGGTTTCCAACGCAACAAGAAAAAAACAGAATAAAAAATAGAATATAAAATTTCTTCATCGCAAAACCTCTTTAAACAGCCCTGCCTTGTACTTCCCTAAATACAAATCACCCTTTTTTCATTATATTGATAAAGTGTTTCGAAGGGTACCTCATAAACAAAATGGGCAGGCATCGGGAAATGGTAAATATTTGATTGCCTAAGCATATTCATATAGTTCCATCTATCTGTAATAACATATGGTAAAGGTCCCCGGTAATCTCCAGAGGCTCCATGCTCTTCAATGTATCCAGTGTGTGTGGATTTTTGCCGTCATACGACTCTCGTCTAAGCCTGCTATCTCCGAAGGCGACATGACCGAGGCTCCTTTTTTCCCTTGGACAAGTCCATAGGTCCTGCTTCCGTCTTCGCCTTTAAAACTGGCAATGGCCCATTCTCGTTTTTCAGAATGGTGGATGACAAAAACAAAAAGATCGATGATGCTTTCATCAGATGAAGATATGGCATGTGACAGATTCGCCGAAGATATATCCTGGCTTAATCCTCCAAGATTAACTGCTTTAGGGACACGGATGGAAAGCGAAGGGCCAACGGAATCCTTCTCCCAATAGCCCAGCACGAGATAGTCATTATCTTCGTCGTAATTGTCCTCAAAGCCGAAAGTGATTGTCCCGTCTTGATGCAAATAATACCAATCCATTCCATCCGGATCCACTAGATTGACGGGATTCCCGGCGCAGTAGGCATAAGGGCTGATGGGGTAGTACTTCTCGGCCATCGGGTCCTGGCTGAGCCAGGCCGCGGTCCGGGGATCGTAGAGCCGGGCACCGAAGTCCAGGTAGGGACGGCCGGCGGCTGCCGCCGGGGTGCCCGCAGGGGCGACGAGCACCGCGCTCGCGCCAACCTTCTGGCCTGCAATTTCCTTGCCACCGAACCGCCAGCGGCTGGTTACAGCACGTGCCCCTGAACAGGATTCTTGTCCTTTACCTTTTAGCTTGATTGCGTTAATATCCTTCCTTCTAGACACACTGGATGGAACGCTACCTTTCGCTGGTCGGATCGGCCGTCACGTTACCGTGACATCGTATGTGTAATTGCTGCGCTAGGCGACTCTCAACGCATCAAAACTCACTAGAGAATTGAAAACGATTATCCTCAATAAACATATGGTACCGGACAAAGTATCATCTGGCAGTCTGGATTCTTATCCAAATACGACTGTGCCATTGCTTCTAGCCTGAGAATAAAATCTTTACAGGTCGTTTCGAGATCATCCGGGAGGGGGACTTTCTCTCCATATTTATTTTCCGCCCATAAAGAATCCGGCAATCGTTTCTCACAAACATAGTACATTGGCTCATCTCTCGAAAAAGCAATAATTTGTCGAAACACGGTTTCGTTGTGTAGCGGTCTTCCATCAAGAAACACAGGGTTGAATGCAGTATAGTAGTTATCTAACTTATCAAATTCACGTGCACATTTGAGGCGATTAGGGTATTCACGAGACAATGCATCCATTTCAGAATAAAAGGAATCGCTTTCTTTCCATTTCCCCATATTGTGTCCTTTCCAATCTATAAAATCAACTCTTGAGGCATAATTCCAAGGATCTATATTTAGCATGATACAATGCGATTTATAGAGAATACACCCGATTTTCCATCGATCGTTGTAAAAAAAACAACTATCTTGGAAAGAGAGGAAATGACTATCTCTGTCACGAAGTAATTGTTTATAACTTTTAAGTTGTCCTTTCCCTGCAATCCAAAGACGGTTCCAATCTCTTATGCCATTATGTCTTGAAATCCATTTGATCTCATTTTCAACTTCTTTAAGATCAGCTGGCATCCTCCAATTCATATCTTCAAAGGCCTCAAATCTTCCTTGAATTTGACTCTGCGGATCGTGCCAATAGTACTCTTTTGCAAGCTTGATTATTTCTGAATCACTGAAACGTGAATGACTCATGGAACACCCCGTAAAGAAAAGAAACAGGAAGTACAAAATAATGACTCTGCTCATGGCTTTTATCAAAGTAGGTCTCTGTGGAAGAAAATCATCCACAGAGACCTAAAATATTAATGAATAAACTGCTTATTTACTGCATGGATATAGTTCTCTGCATCTTTTTTATTCGCAAAATAGATTCTAACGATCTCGCTGCCATATCCATTATCAAAAATTAGAAAAAAACCTTCATACTTCATATAACCAAATTTATCTGTGATGGTCTTCGATATATAATGGGGAGTTTCTTTGACCTTTGCTCGTGCAAACTCTTCCTGATTGACCCGGGTAAAAAAAGTGCCAGGAGAACTACTAAATGAGTTACCCTCAAAATAACCGCGATATTCAAAAGGATGACTTTTCCCATATGCGTGCTTGCTAAGGTTTCCCCAATAAAAGCTCTCATAGGGAGTTGATCCATCTGGATCATGTGTATAGTACTTAATGATCAGGTTGTCGACATGTTCATACATCCATGAAGCATAAAATGGTAAACTTTCCTGTTGATAATATGGCATCCGCTCCCCGAAAAGAATGTAATACGTATTTTGCTCCGAATCAAAATACGTTTTACCAAGGTATTCCCCTTCAATCCCCTTTGCAATCATACTTTCTTCATCGAAAATGTCATCGTCATAATAATAAGTCCACAATCCGTGTTCCCCTCGAATTCTATACCAATCTTGGCCATTGGGATCAATATAGTTCACCGGATTCCCGGCGCAGTAGGCATAAGGGCTAATGGGGTAGTACTTCTCGGACATCGGGTCCTGGCTGAGCCAGGCCACGGTCCGGGGATCGTAGAGCCGGGCACCGAAGTCCAGGTAGGGACGGCCGGCGGCTGCCGCCGGGGTGCCCGCAGGGGCGACGAGCACCGCGCTCGCGCCAACTTTCTGGCCTGCAATGTCCTTGCCACCGAACCGGTACCGCAGCGCACTCTGCGGGGTTTCTTCAACGACAACCGGAATCAGGTCCTCGATTCCCGGCACAAGTCCGCCGTTCAGTCA
>JAFUUB010000013.1 GCA_017483985.1 Bacteroidales bacterium
AGATGATCGCCGCCCATCCGTTCGGCACGAAGGTGATACCCGCCTGGCGTCCCGACCGGGCCATGGCCATCGAGAATCCCAAGACCTACAAGGCCTATCTCGAGCAGCTTGGCGAAGCTGCCGGCATGGTGATCGATTCCTACGCGGACCTGCAGGAAGCCCTCCAGAAACGCCACGACTACTTTGCCGCCAACGGCTGCAAACTCTCCGACCACGGCCTGGAGAACTTCTATGCCGCCGATTACAAGGAGATCGAGATCGAACTGATTTTCAAGAAGGTGCTCATGGGCATCGCTCCGAATCCGCGCGAACTGGAGAAGTTCCGCAGCGCCTTCCTCTACGACCAGGCCGTCATGGATGCAGAGGCCGGCTGGGCCCAGCAGTTCCACATCGGCGCCATCCGCAACAACAACACCAAGATGTTCGCCGAAGTCGGTGCCGATACCGGTTACGATGCCATCCATGACCTGGATATCGCCGTTCCGGGCCACCGGTTCTTCGACCGGCTCACCCAGGCCGGGAAACTGGCCAAGACCATCCTGTACTGCCTCAATCCGAAGGACAACGCCGTCATGATGACCATGGCCTATACCTTCAACGACGGCACCTATCCGGGCAAGATGCAGTTCGGTTCCGGCTGGTGGTTCCTGGACCAGGAAGTGGGCATGCGCCGCCAAATGGACTCCCTGTCCAACCTGGGCCTGATCAGCCGCTTCGTCGGCATGCTGACCGACAGCCGCAGTTTCGTGAGCTATCCGCGCCATGAATACTTCCGCCGCATCCTTTGCGATGTGTTTGGCAGGGATGTCGAGACCGGCAAGCTCCCGGCCTCCGAAATGGCTTTCATCGGCCAGATGATCGAGGATATCTGTTACAACAACGCCAAGAATTATTTCCAGTTCTGATGAAATATATCAAGATCGATCCCGCAGACAACGTGGCCGTCGCCCTGACCGATCTGGTCAAAGGTGAGACCGTGGAAGGCATCACGTTGCTGACGGATATCCCGCGCGGCCATAAGATCGTCCTGAAAGACTTGGCGGCCGGGGAGAATGTCATCAAATACGGATTCCCGATCGGGCATGTCATTGCAGACGCTCCGGCAGGATCGATAGTCGACCATACCTGCATCAAGACCAACCTGGAGGGGCTTCTCGACTATCGTTATGAGCCCGCCCTGGTGGAGATTCCCGAGGCTGCGGAAAAGCGCACCTTCATGGGCTTCCGCCGCTCCGACGGCCAGGTCGGCATCCGCAACCAGATCTGGGTCATCCCGACCGTGGGCTGCGTCAACGGCACCGCCCTGCAGATCGCCGACCGTTTCCGTGCCGAGATCGCCGGACGGGAGGGGAACGTGGACGCCGTCGTGGCTTTCCCGCACAACTACGGCTGTTCCCAGCTGGGGACGGACCACGAGAACACCCGGACGATTCTCTCCGATATGGTGCATCATCCCAATGCCGGCGGCGTACTGGTCGTGAGCCTGGGATGCGAGAACAACCAGTTGGATGCTTTCCGCGAACTGGTCGGTACGGTGGACGAAAGCCGGGTCCGGATGTTCGTGAGCCAGAAGGTGGAGGACGAGGTGGAATACGGCCTGCAGCAGCTTCGCGAGATCTTTGCGGTCTGCAGCCGGGATGAGCGGGAGGCCGTGCCGGTGAGCGAACTCCGGGTCGGCTTGAAATGCGGCGGCTCGGACGGCCTTTCCGGTATTACGGCCAACCCGTTGCTGGGCGTGTTCTCCGACTGGATCGTGTCCCAGGGAGGTACGACCGTCCTGACGGAAGTCCCGGAGATGTTCGGGGCGGAGACCATTCTGATGAATCGTTGCCAGGATACGGAAACATTTGACAAGACGGTTCATCTGATCAATGACTTCAAGGAATACTTCATCAAGCAGGGGATGCCGGTGTACGAGAATCCGTCTCCGGGCAACAAGGCGGGCGGCATTTCGACGCTGGAGGAAAAATCCCTTGGGTGCACGCAGAAATGCGGGAAGAGCATCGTCCGGGGCGTCCTCAGATATGGGGAACGGCTCAGCGTGAAGGGACTGAACCTGTTGAGCGCCCCGGGCAACGACCTGGTGGCTTCGACGGCCCTGGCGGCTTCCGGCTGCCAGATCGTCCTCTTTACAACCGGCCGCGGGACCCCGTTCGGTTCCTTTGTCCCGACCATGAAGATCTCCACCAACACCCCGCTGGCGGAGAACAAACCCGGCTGGATCGACTTCAATGCCGGCATCCTGGCGCAGGATGAGCCGATGGAGGCTGTCGCCGCCCGTTTCGCCGACTACGTGCTGGCGGTGGCCGGTGGGGAGCCGGTCAACAATGAGAAAAAGAATTATCGCGAAATCGCAATCTTTAAACAAGGAGTTACACTGTAATTTTATTATCTTTGATTCAATATGGAAAGACTGAATCGTACGACAGCGCCGCAGGCGAAGCAGTACACGGAAAAAATCATCCAGTTCGGAGAAGGTAACTTCCTCCGTGCGTTTATCGAGTGGATCATCTGGAAAACCAACCAGAAGACCGGCTTCAATGCCTCGGTCGTCGTCGTCCAGCCCATTGAAAAGGGTATGGTCGGTTGGCTGAACGAGCAGGACGGCCTGTACCACCTGAACCTCCAGGGCCTCCAGAACGGGGAACCCGTCGACAGCATCGACATGATCGACGTCATCAGCCGGGGCATCAACCCGTATGAGGATTTCGAGGCCTATCTCAAACTGGCCGAACAGCCGGAAATGCGTTTCGTGATTTCCAATACGACCGAGGCGGGTATCGCCTTCGATCCGGCCTGCAAATTCGATGACAAGCCGGCAGCCTCCTATCCGGGCAAACTGACGCAGCTCCTGTACCACCGTTTCGAGACCTTTAAAGGAGCGAAGGACAAAGGGTTGATCATCTTCCCGTGCGAACTGATCTTCGAAAACGGCAAGCATCTCAAGGAGTGCATCCGCCAGTATATCGACTTGTGGAACCTGGGTGCTGAATTCGCCGCCTGGTTCGAGGAGGCGTGCGGCGTGTACAGCACGCTGGTCGACCGCATCGTTCCGGGTTACCCGCGGGACACCGCCGCCCAGCTCTGCGAACGTATCGGTTACCAGGACAACCTGCTGGACAAGGCCGAGATCTTCCATCTCTGGGTCATCGAGGCGCCGCAGGCGGTTGCCGCCGAATTCCCGGCCGACCAGGCCGGCCTGAACGTTCTCTTCGTCCCGTCCGAGGCCCCGTACCACGAGCGCAAGGTCACCTTGCTGAACGGCCCCCATACCGTCCTTTCCCCGGTCGGCTTCCTCAGCGGGCTTGACACGGTCAAACAGTGCTGCGAAGATCCGGTGACCGGTCCGTTCGTCCGCCGGGTCATGTACGAGGAACTCCTTCCGACCCTTAACCTGCCCGAGGAAGAACTCCGCAAATTCGCCGACGATGTCATGGAACGCTTCCGCAACCCGTTCGTCAAGCACTTCATGACCAGCATCATGCTCAATTCTTTCCCGAAATTCCGCACGCGCAACCTGCCCGGCCTGAAGACCTATCTGGAGCGGAAAGGCAAGCTGCCGGAGGGCATCGTCATGGGATTGGCCGCCATCTGCGCCTACTACAAGGGTGGCAAGCGCGGGGACGTGGAGATCGTTCCGAACGATGACCCGAAGATCATGGACCATCTCCATGAACTCTGGGCGACCGGCTGTATCCATGCCGTGGCACAGGGTGTGCTCGGGGCTGAATTCATCTGGGGCGAAGACCTGAACAAGATCCCCGGCCTGACCGACAAACTTACGGCCGATATCACGCTGATCCGTGACAAGGGTATGCGTGGCGCCGTCGAAACCATCATGAAACAATAAGATATGGCAAGAATTATCACTTTCGGTGAGATCATGCTCCGGCTTTCCACGCCGGGATATCTCCGTTTTTCCCAGGCCCGCCAGTTCGACGCGACCTTCGGCGGGGGCGAGGCGAACGTGGCCGTCTCCCTGGCCAATTATGGAATGGATGCGCAGTTTGTCACCCGTTTCCCGGAAAATGACATCGCCCGCTGCTGCATCCGTGACCTGCATTCCTATGGGGTCAAGACGGATTTCTGCATCTATGGCGGCGACCGCCTGGGCATCTATTTCCTGGAGACCGGCGCCGTTGCCCGTCCGAGCAAGGTGGTCTATGACCGTGCCCATTCCTCGATCTCTACGATCCAGGTCGGCATGATCGACTGGGACAAGGTCTTCGAAGGCGCCGACTGGTTCCATTGGACGGGCATCACCCCAGCCCTGAGCCAGGGTGCCGCCGATGTCTGCCTGGAAGCCATCAAGGCGGCCAACCGGCTGGGCGTCAAGGTTTCCTGCGACCTGAACTACCGCAAGAACCTGTGGAAGTACGGCAAGAAGGCCGGGGAAGTCATGCCGGCCCTCGTGGAAGGCTGCGACATCATCCTCGGCAACGAGGAAGACGCGGACAAGGTCTTCGGCATCAAGCCGGAAGGCTTCGACGTGACGGCCACGGCCGGTACGATCGACCAGAAACGCTTCCAGAGCGTGGGCGAGCAGCTCATGGCCCGTTTCCCGAAGGCGAAGAAGGTGATCATCACGCTGCGCGGCTCGATCAACGCCAACCACAATACCTGGGGCGGCGTCCTCTGGGATGGTAAGCAGCTGTTCCAGTCCCCGCGCTACGACATTACCCACATCGTGGACCGTGTCGGCGGCGGTGACAGCTTCATGGGCGGCCTGATCTACGGCCTGCTGACCTGGCCGGAGGATGACCAGAAGGCGCTGAACTTCGCCGTGGCGGCTTCCTGTCTGAAGCATACGATCTTCGGTGATTTCAACCAGGTTACGGTGGCCGAGGTGGAGAATTTGATGAAGGGTGACGGCTCCGGCCGCGTGTCGCGTTAGGATCATGGCAAAGTATACCAAACTCCAAGTGATGCAGGCCATCGCCGAAACCGGCATGGTCCCTGTGTTCTACCACGCAGACGCAGAAATTGCCAAACAAGTCCTGAAGGCTTGCTATGTGGGCGGCGTCCGCGCCTTCGAGTTCACCAACCGCGGCGACTTCGCCCAGGAGGTTTTCGGTGAACTGGTCAAATATGCCGTGAAGGAGCTTCCCGGCATGATCGTAGGCGTCGGCTCCGTTGTCGATCCGTCGACCGCCGCGCTGTACCTCCAGTTGGGCGCCAATTTCGTGGTCGGCCCGCTGTTCAATCCGGCCATCGCGCCGGTCTGCAACCGGCGGCTGGTCCCGTATTGCCCGGGTTGCGGCACCGTAACCGAGATCGGCCTGGCCCAGGAAGCCGGCTGCGACCTGTGCAAGGTGTTCCCGGGCGATGTCCTGGGGCCCGGTTTCGTGAAAGGCCTCAAGGCCCCGATGCCGTGGAGCCAGATCATGGTGACCGGCGGCGTCAAGCCGACCCGTGAAAACCTTGAAAGCTGGTTCAAGGCCGGTGTGACCTGCGTGGGCATGGGCTCCAACCTGTTCCCGAAGGAAGTGATCGCCGCAGGGGAGTGGGACAAGATCTCCGACCTTTGCCGCAATGCGCTTGATATTATCAAATCTGTCAGATAGTTATGTCGAACACACAACAAAAATTGATGACGAATTGGCGCTGGTGGCTCTGTTCGTTGCTCTTCGTGGCGACGACGGTCAACTACCTGGACCGGCAGGTGCTCTCCCTGACGTATGAGGAGTTCATCAAGCCGGAATTCCACTGGACCGACGCCAATTACGGAACGATCACTTCTTTCTTCTCCATCTTCTATGCGATCTGCTGCCTCTTCGCCGGCAAGTTCGTGGACTGGATGGGGACCAAGAAGGGATACCTGATCTCGATCGGTGTCTGGTCCGCCGGCGCCTGCCTCCATGCCGCCTGCGGGTGGGCGACCGCCCACCTGACCGGACTGGACAGCGTCGCCGCCATGCGTGCCGTAGAGGCGGGCAGCAATGTAGCCCTGGCCGTTTCCACGACCTCGGTGTACCTCTTCCTGTTGTGCCGGGGCATCCTAGCGCTCGGTGAGTCCGGCAACTTCCCGGCCGCCATCAAGGTGACGGCCGAGTACTTCCCGAAGAAGGACCGCGCCTTCGCGACTTCGATTTTCAACGCCGGGGCTTCCGTCGGTGCGCTGGCCGCCCCGCTGCTGATCCCCCCGCTGGCCGTCAAGTTCGGCTGGGAATGGGCGTTCATCATCATCGGCGGCCTGGGCTTCATCTGGATGTTCTTCTGGCAGTTCATGTATGAGAAGCCGGAGAAGAGCAGCAAGGTCAATGAAGCCGAACTCGCGTACATCCATCAGGACGATGCCGCCGAAGCCGCGGAAAAAGCCGCCCTCGCCGAGCAGAAGTCCATCCCGATGCTTCAGTGCTTCAAGTACAAGCAGACCTGGTCGTTCATCTCCGGCAAGTTCTTTACCGATGGCGTGTGGTGGTTCTTCCTGTTCTGGGC
>JAFUUB010000099.1 GCA_017483985.1 Bacteroidales bacterium
GGGATGAGCGCTTCACGGGCGCCCATATACACGCCGCGACGCTTCCGTTTCTTTTCCGGCTTCCGCCAGGGTATGTTTCCCGTTTCGAGGTAGATCCGGAACAGGCGCCACCGCGCCGCCATCCGCGGGCTAGGTTTCATGTCGATATCTTTTTCTGCAAAGATAGGCAAATACGCAGGTGTTTCCCTATTTCCTCCGTGTATTTTGCTCGATTTGCGAGTGGAATGACCCCGCATATAAGAAGAGGCCGCGCACGGGTGCACGGCCTCTCAAATTTCAAAAGGGCAAGTCTATTTCTGCCTGTGGAAGGTATAGGTGGCCATCACCTTGGAGGAGACGGTCTTTTCGCCGAGGTTGAAGTCGAAATCGGTATACGGCTGCCGGAGGACGAGTTTGTCCGTTGTGAGTTCGACGATATCGAAGGTGCCGTCCATGACAAGAACTTGGCCATCATCGCTGACTTTCATCATCCGGGCAAGCGTGAGGGTATGCTTCTCGTTATCGATCGTGTACGCGGACTGGCTGGTTTTCCAACCCATGTGGGCAAAAACGATCAGCGGATCCTCTTCGAATCTCAGGGTCGTTTTTTGAACGTAGGGAACGGGGACCGGTATATTCCCGCTTTCTCCGTCGACGCTGCCGCCGGCATCGAAGCGATAGGAATCCATGACCCAGGTCCCGTAAAGCAAACCGGACTCGTCGCCCGTCGGATTATCCAGATGACCCGTACAAGAGATGGCCAGAGCGGCCAGACACGCCGCGAAGGCGGCAAAGAGAGCCTTTTTCATAACAACCATTATTAATCTCTTGACCCTGAAATTTCAAATACCGTTCCAAACTGTCACAGACCTGGCATCAGTTTCTTGTAGTACGGCCGCAGGGGGTCTTCGACCGTGACGCTCGCGCTGACGACCGGGCACACGGCGAAATAGCCCAGGGCATGGTCCCCGCGGATGTTGGTCGGGCAGTTGGCCGGCTGCGGGGAGAACAGCGGGATCGAGGACAAGGTCCCGTTCAGGGCCACCGCGACCAGGTAATCGAAATAGTCTTTCTGGAGCGTCAGCGCCTGCAGGGTGATGACATCCCCTTCTTCCAGGTACTTGCAGCACTCGCCATAGCGCTCCTGCATCTCGTGGACCTGCATCAGGGTCGAGATCGGGAACCCGCGCACGGCATTGCCGTTGAAATACTTGTCATCCATCACCTCCGACAGCTCGAAGGGGTAGAAATGGCCGTTCAGGCCGAGGGAAACATAGTAATAACTCGGCTCGGGCCGGTCCTCGCCCCAGATGGCCACGGTCCAGAGGCTGTCGGCGCCCATGGTCTTGTTGCCGGCCCAGGCATAGTCGATATCGTCCAGCCGGAAGCCCGCCTCGGGCATGGAGGCCTCCGCCTCATAGACGTCCTCCCCGTCCTCGATCCGAAGCCGGTACTGGCGTCCCGCCTCGGCGCAGTAGCCCTCCGGCGCCTGATAGACGCCCGGCTCCTTTTCGCTGAACAAGACGGTCTGGGTCCCGTCGGCGACGGTCACGACGGCCCCGCGCACGGCGGCGGCCGCATGATTCCCGGCCTCCCCGAAGTACGGGACGGTCCGCGACAGGAGGACCTGCTGCGGCTGGTCCGCCCGGTCGGTCAGGGTTGCATCCACGGCCAGGTACTCGTTGTATTCCCCTTCCGAGCGGAGGTCGGTCTTTTCCGTGCAGGCGGCCAGCGCCAGCAGGGCCGCGAGGATTGTCAAACTGCGTTTCATGGTCAGAACTGGATGTTATAGGAGATGGACGGGATGATGGTGAACAGATAGACCTTCAGGGCCTGGGCGGCTTCTTCCTTGCGGTCGTAGTTGAAGGCGATGCTCCAGGCGTTGTGCCGGGAGTAGGCGTTGTACAGGGACAGGTTCCATTCGCCGCTGAAGCGCTTTTCCCGGACGCGGCCCTTGGTGCGCCAGGTCAGGGAGAAGTCCGCGCGGTGGTAATCGGGCAGGGAGTCCTCGTTGCGGCCGGAGTAGACCGGGACCCAAGCCCCCTTGTAGGCGTAGCGTCCGACCGGGTAGGTCGTCGGAGCGCCGCTGTAGAAGACCCATTCCGCGGAGGCGGACCACTGCTTGGAAAAGTCGTAGGTCAGCACGAAGTTGACGGCATGTTCATGGTTCAGCGGCGAGCGGTATTTGCGGCCTTCGTTGAGGCCGGGGATGTGGTACCAGGCCTTGGACCAGGTGTAGGAGAGCCAGCCGCTCCAGCGGGCGAAGTCGTACTTGAGCATGAGTTCGGCGCCGTAGGACCAGCCTTTCCCGGTGCGGAGGAGGCCTTCGCGGTTCTCGTTGTCGATGACGATGCCGGCATTTTCGACAAAGTCGATGGCGTTGCGGCTGTGCTTGTAGAAGCCTTCCAGGGAGAGCTCGAGGGCCTGGTCGGCCAGCAGGGTGCTGACGCCCAGGGAGTACTGGTCGGAGATCTGGGGCTTGGTGTTGGGCGAGGCGGTGAACCAGGTGTCGACCGGGCTGCCGGTGATGCTGACGCGGGCCTGCTGGAGGTACTGGCGGGAGCGGGAGTAGGCCGCCTTGAGGGAGAGGTCTTCGGTCAGGGGGAGCGAGGCGGAGAGGCGGGGCTCGAGGCCGTAGTAGGTCTGGATGACCTTTCCTTTTTCTACCTCGTCGGTGCGGATGAGCGCATGGGTGTCGGGGTCGAAATACTTCTGGGTGGTGCCGCCGAGGGTGGAGAAGGAGGAGAAGCGCAAGCCGTAGCGCAAGGTCAGGGAGGCGATCTTCTGCTCGTTCTGGAGGTAGACGGAGGGCTGGACGGCGAAGGCTTCGGGCATCTTGATGTTGTTGACGAGGGTGCTGCCGCTCCGGGGGGTGCATTCGCCGGGGGCCAGGGAGAAATACGCCAGGCCGACGCCGGCCTTGAGGGTGTTTTGGGGATTCAGGCGCCAGGTCCATCCGGCTTTCAGGCCGGATTCGCGGATGCCCTGGACATAGTCGAACTGGGCTTCGCTGATGTCTCCGCCCAAGGTGTTTTTATACAGGGAGTTATAGAGGATGATGTCGGAGGTGAGGCCGGGCTTCCAGACATGGTTCCAACGCAGCGACTGGGTGTTGTTGCGGAAGCCGAATTTCATCCTCCCCATGTCGAATTCTTCCATGCTGAGGCCGAAGACGTCCTGGCCGCTGAAGGCGGACAGGTAGAGGCGGTCCCGCTCGCCGATGATCCAGCTGAGCTTGCCGTTGAGGTCGTAGAAGAACATCTGGGTGTTGTCGGGGAGGTTGTCGCCGAGCAGGGGGAAGAAGAGGTCGAGGTAGGTGCGGCGCGCGGTGAGCATGAA
>JAFUUB010000100.1 GCA_017483985.1 Bacteroidales bacterium
CTCCTTGTCGGGATCAAGGGTCACGCCATAATAACGGCCATACCACTTCGCGAAAGC
The DNA here is from genome assembly GCA_017483985.1 of Bacteroidales bacterium. The sequence goes on from JAFUUB010000100.1 coordinate 58, forward strand.
CTCGCGGAGAGCCGGAAGACCTTTGTAGTTCTGGTAACCGTGCATGCCGGGTTTGACGCACTGGCGGGCAAGCTTGTACAGGGCGGCGCCGGGCGGCGTCCCGTCCGGGGAGCCGATGCCCAGGTTGATGACAGGGTCTTCACCGCGGGCCTTGCGCTCCTGGGAGAGGGCGTCGATTTCGCGGTTCTTGCGGGAGAAATAATACTCTTGGACGCTGGCGGTCCTGCTGGCTGGTTGGATGTTCATGTTAAATACTGGATGGATATTCGCCGAGGATGTCCAGGTCTTCGATCAGCGGGCGGACCGCCGTCAGGGCCTGGCTGTAACGCTCATAATCACTGAATTTGATGTCAGCGTAGAAGAAGTACTGCCATTCCCGCCCGGGAATGGGAAGGGACTGGATGCGGGTCAGGTTCATGTCGTAGAACGACAGGATGGTCAGGATGTGGGCCAGGGAACCCGGCTTGTGCGGCAGGGTGAAACAAAGGGAGGCCTTGTTGATGCAGTCGTGCGGCACGCGGACCTCGTCGTCGAGCACCAGGAAACGCGTGTAATTGTGGCGGTACGTCTCGATGTTCGGGGCCAGGATTTCCAGGCCGAACATGTCCGCGGCCAGGGCCGAAGCTACCGCACCGATGCCCTTTTCTCCGCTTTTGGCGACGTCGGCGGCACTCTTGGCCGTATCCTCCGACTCCACCATGCGGATCCAGGGCGCTTTCCGCTCGAAGAAACGCCGCGTCTGGTTGATGGCCATGTAATGCGTATGCACCTCCCGGATGTCTTCCAGTTTCTGGCCGGGCACGGCCATCAGGTTCTGATGGATGGGCAGATAGACCTCACCTTTGATGCGCTGGGGGTTGCAGCGCAGAAGGTCGTAGTTGGACAGCAGTCCGCCGGAAGTAGTGTTCTCGATGGCCATGACGGCGGCATCGGCGGAACCGTCCTCCAGGGATTCAAAAAGTCCTTCGAACGTCGCGCACTCCACGATTTCGGGAACGACGTCGAACTGGTCCTTATAGAACTTCCGGGCCGCCTCCTCATGGAAGCAGCCCGAGAAGCCTTGGATTGCAACTCGTTTCATCGTCGTCAAGTTCGTCGGAAAGGCCCGGGGGCGTTGGGGAACCGCCGGTCCCGAGTGCCATCGGGATTAAACAGTCAGGATATCTTTTTCCTTCTCCGCAATGATCCCGTCGACGGTCTTGACATTCTTGTCGGTCACCTTCTGGATCTCGTCTTCGCCTTCACGCTGGACGTCTTCCGTAATCTCGGAGGCCTTCTGGGCCTTCTTGAGCTGGTCGACGGCGTCGCGGCGGGCGTTGCGGATGATCACCTTGGTATTCTCTCCGGCAGCCTTGGCCTTCTTGATCAGGTCGCGGCGGCGCTCCTCGGTCAGGGCCGGGACGACGCAGCGGATGATCTCACCGTTGTTGGAAGGCGTGAACCCCAGGTTCGCATCGAGGATGGCCTTTTCGATCTTGCCGATCATGCTGCGTTCCCACGGCTGGATGGCCAGGGTCTTCGCATCCGGCGTCGTCACGGAAGCCACCTGCGGGATGGGGGTGGCGGTGCCGTAATAATCAACGGTCACATTGTTGAAGATGGACGGGTTGGCCTTGCCGACCCGGTAGGTCTTGAGGTCTTCTTCCAGGAAGGCGATCGCATCCTGCATCTTCTCGTCAGCCTTGGCCACGATGGCCTTTGCATTCTCAGTCAACATAGGCTAGTTGTATTTACGTTATTGCCGATTTTCGCAAATATAAGGAAAAATCCGCAGATTATACATGTACCAGGGTTCCGATCTTCTCCCCGTCCAGGATCCGGCGCAGGTTGCCCGGTCCGTTCATGTCGAAGACGATGATCGGCATGTTGCCTTCCCGGCACAGGGAGTAGGCCGTCTGGTCCATGACCTTGAGGTGCTTCTCCAGCGCCTCGTCGAAGGTCAGTTCATCATATTTCACGGCCGTGGGGTCCTTCTCGGGATCCGCCGTATAGACACCGTCCACCCGGGTTCCCTTCAACAGGGCGTCCGCCCGGATTTCCAGGGCCCGGAGGGCGGCTCCGGAGTCCGTCGTGAAGAACGGGTTGCCCGTACCGCCAGCGATCAGCACCACGCCGCCGCGCTCAAGCACCTCAACGGCCTTGTCGCGCATGTAGTACTCGGCGACCGGCTCCATCGGGGTGGCCGTGAAGACCTTTGCTTCGATGCCTTCATCCTTGATGAACATCGACAGGGCCAGGGAATTCATCACCGTGGCCAGCATGCCCATCTTGTCCCCGTCGACCCGGTCGAAGCCCTTTCCGACCCCCTGGATGCCGCGGAACAGGTTGCCGCCGCCATTGACGATCGCGACCTGCAGGCCGGCCTTGGCCGCCTCAGCCACTTCCTTTGCCATCCGGGAGAGGCTCTCCGTATCAAATCCCTTGCCGGACGGGCCGCCCAGGCTCTCGCCGCTCAGTTTCAGCAAAACTCTTTTATACATATTTATAAATTCTTGGATTCAATCTTTGCAAAAGTACGGAAGTTTTGGCAAAAAAATGCGGAGATATTATGAAACTTGCGAGAAAGAACTTATATTTGCCTACCGAACCTATTCGACAACTACACTAAACTATATGGCAAACGCATTCCATTATTCCATCGGAAGGAAGTTCATCCAGGCGGTGAGCGGAGCATTCCTGATCATTTTCCTGCTCCTCCACGGTACGATCAACTTCTTCTCCGTCATAGACACCTTCACCGGCAAGTTCGGCGCGTTCGACGGTCTCTTCCAGAAAGGCTGCGATTTCATGGCCCTTCCGATCGTCGACATCATGGTCCCGGTCCTTGCCCTCGGTTTCCTCGTTCACATCGGCTACGGCTGCTACCTGACCTGGTACAACATCAAGGCCCGCGGCGGCTACAAGCGCTATGAGGTCGCCAGCAAGGCGAAGGCCGACTCCTGGTCCGCCACCAACATGTTCGTCCTCGGCATCGTCATCCTCGGCCTCCTGTTCTTCCATCTGACCCATTTCTGGGCCAAGATGCAGCTCCAGGAGTTCACCGGCGGCATCGCCGAGAATCCGTACACCCTGCTGACCACCACGTTCGGACGATGGTGGGTCCTGGTGATCTACCTCATCTGGTTCGTGGCCATCTGGTTCCACCTGTGCCACGGATTCTGGTGCATGTTCCAGACCATCGGCTGGAGCAACCAGACCTGGATGAAGAGGCTGAAAGTCATCGGAGTCATCGTAGCGACCGTGATCATTCTGCTGTTCATTGCAACCGCGATCAACGCTTTCTTGCAAGCACACGCACTGATCTAAGGAAAAACGGAATGAAATCCAAGGCTGGCCTCGAACAGAGACCAGCCTTTTTTATGAACATACTATTAACCCTTAATACACTTAACAAATGAGACAGAAAAAATTCTTGCTCCCGGAGTCCGAGATTCCGACCCATTTCTTCAACATCCAGGCGGTCATGCCCAACAAGCCCCAGCCGTTCCTGCATCCCGGCACCAAGCAGCCGCTCAAGGCCGAAGACCTCTACCCCATCTTCTGCAAGGCCTGCGCCGACCAGGAACTGAACCAGACCGACGAATGGATCCCCATCCCGGAAGCCGTCCGCGAGCAATATGCCGCCTATCGTTGCACCCCGCTCGTACGTGCCTATGAACTCGAGGAAGCTCTCGGAACCCCGGCTCACA
>JAFUUB010000101.1 GCA_017483985.1 Bacteroidales bacterium
GACCGCATCGCCACCCACATCCTGGCCTATGAAGGCGACGGGAAGGTGGTCTTCTTCGAAGGCAACTATGCCGAATACGAGGAGAACAAGAAGATGCGCCTCGGCGATACCGAGCCCAAGCGCTTCAAGTATAAGAAACTGATGGAATCCTAGGCCATGCTGACCATTTACTGCAAGAACACCAAGACGTCCCGGAAGTACACGGAAGGCACTTCCCTGATGCAGATCCTGGGCGATTTCGAGTTTGACCAGCCCTATCCGATCATCTCCGCGAAAGTCAACAACGTCTCGCAGGGACTCAAGTTCAAGGTCTACCAGAGCAAGGACGTCGAATTCATCGACGCCCGTGAGGCCAGTGGCCGGCGGGTCTATTTCCGCTCGCTCTGCTTCCTGCTCTGCAAGGCGGCCTACGATGTGTTCGAGGATTGCCGCGTCTACATGGAGCATCCCATCGCCGGCGGCTATTTCTGCCACCTGCGCAAGGCCGACGACAGCCCGGTCACGCCGGAAGACCTCGAAAAGCTCAAGGCCCGGATGCGGGAGATCGTCGCCAAGAACATTCCGTTCCACCGGTATGACGCACCGACCGAGAAGACCATTGAACTGTTCCGGAAGAACGGCCGTGACGACAAGGTCAAGTTGCTGGAAACCAGCGGAGAAGTCTACATGGACTACTATATTTTGGGAGACACGCCGGACTATTATTACGGCCGGCTCGTTCCCTCAGCCGGCTACCTGACGGTATGGGACATCCGTCCGTATTATGACGGCCTCCTCCTCCAGCTCCCCGATCCGCATGTCCCTTCGAAACTGACGCCCTTCGTCGACCAGCCCAAGACCTTCGACATGTTCAAGGAGAACCTGCGGTGGAACATCATCATGGGCCTGAGCACGGTCGGGGACGTCACCGAGGCCTGCCAGCACGGCCAGGCCAGCGACCTGATCCGCGTCGCGGAAGCCTTGCAGGAGAAGAAAATCGTCCAGATCGCCGATGAAATCGACGGCCGCTACCGGGAGTCCCCCATGCGGCTGGTGATCATCACCGGACCGTCCTCCAGCGGAAAGACCACGTTCTGCAAGCGCCTGAGCGTCCAGCTCAAGGCCTGCGGGCTCCGGCCGATCTCCGTCTCGACCGATGACTATTTCGTCAACCGCCTCGATACCCCGCGCCTGCCCGACGGCATTTTCGACTTTGACAACTTCGATACCGTGGACCATGCCCTGATGCAGTCCGACCTGCTGAAGATCCTCTCCGGCGAAGAGGTTTCCGTCCCCGAATTCAACTTCGTGACCGGCCTGCGGGAGTACAACGGCAAGAAACTGCGGCTGGGCAAAGGTACCGTCCTGCTCGTTGAAGGCATCCATGCGCTGAATCCCCGGCTGACGGATCAGATCGGCGATGAATGCAAATTCCGCATTTTCATCAATACGCTGACAAGCACCGCATTGGACAATCACAATTGCATTCCTACTTCCGATAACCGGCTGCTCCGGCGTATCGTCCGCGACTACAACAAGGGGGCTTTCTCGGCCCGGGAATCCATCGGCCAGTGGCCGAATGTCTGTGCGGCGGAAGAGAAATGGATCTATCCCTATCAGGAGAACGCCGACATGATGTTCAACTCCGCCTACCTGCTGGAGTTCGCCGTCATGCGGAACCATGCGGAGCCGATCCTGGCCAGCGTCCCCAAGAATTGTCCCGAGTACAGCGAGGCCCATCGGCTCCTCAAGTTCATCCATTATTTCACGCCGGTTCCGGACAAGGAGATCCCCGCGACCTCCATGCTCCGCGAATTCCTCGGCAGCAGTTCGTTCCAGTATTAGCGGACCTTTTCGGCCAGCTTGTCGATATCGGACTGGCGGATCTTGCCGTCCAGGCAGATAAAGGAAGTTTCGTCACCATCCAGGGCAATCATCACCAGGCTGGTGACGAATTTTTCATCTCCGACCGTGTAGATGCGGGTCTTTTCGCCGTGGTCCTTGGCCTCCATCAACAACTCGTAATGTCCCTTGTCCATGAAGGCTTTGACATCCTTGTCAAGGTCATCCTTGACGGAGGTGTCGCTCGTGGAGATCAGGTAGAAGCCCGTCAGGGACTGGATCAGCGGAGAGAGGTCGGTCTTTGTCCCGTCCTCGTTTTCTACATTGAGGTCCGGAATCCGTCCGATCAGCCGGAACATCGCCGGCGAAATGTAGACGGCCTCGACCGTTTCAAGATCGGAATAGCGGTTGTAGATGGACCGCCCGTCCTGGGCGTACGCACTGAAAGTCAAGAGGGTCAGCGCGATGATAAACAGTATTCTCTTCATTTTATTCCAACATTTTCAAAGGTTTTTCCATTTGTTCGCGGGAGTCGGTGACGACCGACGCCCCATATTGCATTTTCTCGGCGATCCGGCCCAGGGCCCTTTCCACTTCGGCATAGGCGAGCGCCGGATCGTCATAGGTATCCTGGAGGCGGTTCCTGTCCGGAAGGAGCAGTCCGGCGATCAGGGCCGCGGCGGCGGCCGTTCCGACGGCGGAGAGCCACAGGGTCCGGGAGCTGCGTCCTGTCAGGACTTCCTCCGTCCGGGAGAGTACCTGCAGGGTTTCCCCCACCCGGCGCTCCAGGTCCGCGGGGATTTCGACGCCGGCAGCCTGCTGTTCCAGCTGCTCCGGACTCATGTTTTCAATTTCTTTCCAGTTTTTCATATCCAATCCTCCATTTCTTGTTTCAGGGTCTTCCGGGCTTTGCTCAAAAGGACCCGCAAGTGGATGCCGGACAAACCGGTCCGGGCGGCGATTTCATCGTATTCCAGGCCTTCGAAGATCCGCATCCGGACAACCTGGCGCTGCTTTTCGGGCAGGGAGCGGATCCGCTCCCTCAGCCGTTCCAGGGCCATCCGTCCGGCCAGCAGGCGGTCCGGCGGCGGATCGTCCCCGGCGACCGGCATGGCCTGCGGAACATCGAGCGCTTCCGTCCGGGCAACCGCCGCATGACGGATCCGGTCCAGGCAGAGGTTCTTCAGCACCGAAATGCCATAGGCGGCCGGATTCAGCACCGTGTCCAGCTGGTCGCGTACGTTCCAGAGGCGGACATACAGGTCCTGTACCGCATCCTCGGCTGCCGGGCGCGACTCCAGGATGTAGAAGGCCACCTTGTAGAACCGCCCGGAGAGCGGAAGCCAGACCTGCGTGAATCGAAGCGAGTCCATCAGCGTTGGTTCAAAGCGATCGCGTCCCCGATCTGGCTGGAGGACATTCGGCCGAACAGGCAGATCAGCGCATCGGAACCGGGGACATGCAGGACGACGTCCGTCAGGGTATCCCCGTCGTCGGCCAGCTGCCCGAAGACACGGACGGTTTCTCCGTCACTCTTGGCCTCCATCAGCGTCTCCTGCCCCGCCAGGATCTTATCCAGGCTTTTATTGAACTTATCCTTCAAGTCAGGATTTGCATCTTCGTAAGATACAATGACTACCTTGTTCAAATGATCGAGCACTTTCAACGCTTGCCGGTCCTCGGCGGATTCCACGGAAGACTTGGCGGCCAGCCGCATCAGGCGCATGCCCAGCGAGCCCAGGCTGACGACGTCGAAGCCGTCGCAGGACCGGTACTGCCGCACGAGGGCGGAGAGTTTGGTTTTGTTTACGCCCCTGGCCGGTGCGGTCACCGGTGCAGCCTGGAAGGCGATCAGGGTTATGAGTATTGCGATAAGGGTCTTTTTCATGTTGCTTGTCTTAGTCAGTTTCGCCCGGGTTTCGTCCATACAGACGGACGGCCCGTCGAAATGTTACAAACATTCTGCCCAAAAATGATTCAGCACTCTGGATTTTTTATTATATTTGCAAAGATATGCTTAGTTTGGCTGAAAATGTTTGAAGGAATCCGTCAACATATCGAAAAACTGATCGCCCTCTATGAGGCTGAGAAGCAGGCGCGCGAACGCCTGGCTGCCGAGCTTCAGGAGAGCCGGTCCGCCAATGAGGCGTATCGACAAAGGATTGCTGAACTGGAAAGACAGGTGGACAATCTCAAACTGACCCAGGCTTTCACTTCCTCCGAAGGCGGGAATCCCGCCGCGAAGGAAAAGATAGAAAAGATGATCCGTCAGCTGGACAAGTGCATTGCCCAGCTGGAGCGATAAAAGCAGGAACCGATGGACCAGAAAATCAAGGTTACCATAGCGAACAAGGAGTTCAATCTCGTGGCCAAAACCCCTGAGATTGAGGAGCGTATCCGCAAAGCGGCCGAGATTACGAACCGCAAGATCGCAGCCTACTCCGGCAAGTTCGCCACCAAGACCCAGCTGGATATCCTCTGCTTCGTCGCCCTGAACGAGGCCATGGACGGCCTCGAGCTGCAGGCGCGGATCGCCCAGATGGACAAGGAAGCGAAATCAGTGGAGATGGACATCGCGTCCTACATAGAAAACGAAGGAAAATAGCCGTCAGCCCTGAAGCTGAAAACAACGCGTTCTCCCGAACAGAGTAACTTGGACTGGGGATGGCGGGCCTAGGTGACCCTTACGGGGATTCCGGCTTGTCCGGGA
>JAFUUB010000102.1 GCA_017483985.1 Bacteroidales bacterium
CACCTTCGGTTGGAATGTCAACAAGGATGCCGATGCTTACAACCTCGTTGTCTACAACGACGAGGCCATGTCCCACGAGGTCCTGAACGTCAACGTGGAGCCCGGCAATGTCCCGTATACCGTGCACCTGACCGCCGATGAAAAGTACTTTTTCAAGGTGCAGGCGCTCTCCGATTCCCGTCAGCCTTCCTTGTGGGCCGTGTTCGACGGCAATGTCAAGACCTATGCGGTCAAGGACAATCTCTTCCTGGAAATCCTGGATCGCAGCGAGACTTCGATAACGCTTCAATGGAGCAAGGAGGTGTCTGATTTCGAGGATGTCACCCATCTTGAAGCAGCGCCTGTCAAGGGTGGAAAGCGGATTGAAAAGGAACTCTCCGAAACGGATGCTACCGCCGCTTCCGCAACCATCGACGGCCTTGATCCGTCCACGGAATACCAGGTCACCCTCTTCTACTACAGCGCCTCCCGTGGTGCCGTCGATGCCTGGACCAAGGCGGAGAAGGGAAGTGCGACGGTTATTACGACCTCCGATGAACTCAAGACGGCGGTCGTCACCGGCGGCGATTACTACCTGGCTTACAGTGAGGAACCTTATTCCACGAGTACGGCCAAGACTGTTGCCAGTCTCTCCATCAAGGGTGAGCTCGGCGCCGACGGTTCCAAACCCGTCGTGGCCGGCAAGATCGAGCTGACCGCGGATCTGACCGAGTCGGGCGCCAACCTGTATTTCGAAAACATCAAGTTTGACGGCAATGCTGGGTCCCGCATCGTGGAACATACCGGCGGCTCGCCTGTGATCGGCCGGATCGATTTCGTGAACTGCGAAATCACCAACTTCCTGGCCGGTTTCTTCTATGGCAACCAGAACGACGTGATCAAGATCGGTACGCTCAAGTTCGATTCCTGCGACATGTACGGGATCGTCGGCAGCGGCGGCGACGCGGTGGATATCCGCAAGACCACCGAGATTGATGAGATCGCATTCGTGAACAACACGATGTACGACGGTATCCGTACGTTGTTCCGTATCGATGCTTCCGATGCCATCAAGATCGGACATATCGATTTCGAGAACAATACGGTCAAGAACATCGCCACGATCGACGATGGCAACAACCGCGGTATCTTCGCCATCCGTGTCCCGCTCGATATGACCTTGAAGAACAATCTGTTCCTGTTCGAGGATGGCGGCAAGACCGCTGAAACCGATACCGACCGGGCCCAGTTGTTCCAGGTCAACGTCAATACCGTGGTACCGACCTTCCGCATGGCTTCCGGCAACTACAGCTATGCGCACGGCAAGGACTTCTTCACTAAGGTTTCCGCGTCGGCGGCCGGCTTCATTACGATGAACGTGGACCCGTGCTACAACTCCAAGGGTAACTTCTTCCAGCTGGCAGCGCAGGATCTCATCGAAAACAAGGTCGGTGCCTCCAAGTGGTGGATCCCGTTCGTGGAGAAGCCGGAAGACCTGACCCAGAACGTGATCACGGAAGCCCATACCTGGAACCTGCAGGATGCCAGCCTTTTCGCCGGCGATGTCAAGAACTCCCGCGTACGGGATGATCTCATGCTGGTCGGTACCGAGGCTACGCCGATGAACGCGGATGGCGGTATCCATTTCATGTCCGCATCCCCTCTGACCCGCAAGGGCGTCCCGACCGAGGGCTATCTCTCCTTCAAGGTGAATGCCCCGGGTTCCGTGGACCTGCTCCTGAGCGATCCGGAGAAGACCGGTGGCAGCATCGTGGTAGCGCTTGCCGATGACAACGGCTTTGCCGTCCAGGGTGGTGCCGTCGCTTCCGCAGCCAATCCCGAAGTGCAGAAGATCGTCGTACCGAAGGTCTCTGGAGAAGGCGTCATCTATCTCTATGCCACCGGTGCCGTGACGATCACCAAGCTCGCCTGGAGCGAGGATGTCCTTGCCGGAAACCGCGTCCTCGAGACGCCGAAGCCTGAGGTCGAGCCCGTTACCCTTACCGAGGGCGATGAGACGGCCGTGACGATTACCTGGGAACCGGTCGCCAATGCGGACCACTATGTCGTTGTCTTCAACAAGCGCACCCAGGATCCGCAGACCGAGACCACCTTTACGGTACCGGCTGAGGATATCGCCGCGCTGAAGGCGGGCCTGTACACCTTCACGGTCCAGGCCTTCCCGTCCGATATCGACATCTATTATACCAAGTCCGAACTCGGCAACGTCTCCTTCGCCATCCAGCCGCAGGCGGGTGGCGGTGGCGAGCCTGTCGAGGTCGACCTGGTCTGGGACTTCTCTGCTGCGGACTGGCAGGCTGAATTCGCCAAGCTGGGTGCAGCGGGGGCCGATATCACCAACTGGGACCTGACCTACGACGGCCTGTACTTCCATTCCGGCTCCAAGAGCAAGTATGCTGCTACGTACATCCAGTTCGGCGGCAAGTCCGGTGACATGGACCGTTACTTCCAGTTCACGGCTCCCGAACAGGGAATCCTGAAGATCACGGTCTCCAATACCGGCAGTTCCGAAGCGGCGGACCGTACGGTCGAGGTGAAGGTCGGGGATGATGTCCAGTCTCAGGTAGGCGGTGCATCGTCCAACAGTCCTGTGACCCTGGAGTACAGCATCGCCGCGGGTGACGTGATCATCACCGCCCCGGTGAACGGCCTGCGCTTCTACAAGATCGAGTACCACTACAGCTATATTCCGGATGCAAGCACGCCGGTCGAGTACGACTGGGACTTCTCCGCTGCGGACTGGCAGGCTGAATTCGCCAAGCTGGGTGCCTCGGGTGCCGATATCACCAACTGGGACCTGACCTACGACGGCCTGTACTTCCATTCCGGCTCCAAGAGCAAGTA
>JAFUUB010000103.1 GCA_017483985.1 Bacteroidales bacterium
GTTCCATCAAGGACATGAGCCGTCTCCCTTCAGCTATTTTCGTAGTGGACGTACAGAAAGAGGCCAATGCCGTCAAAGAGGCAAACCGTCTCAACATCCCGGTTATCGCTATGGTTGATACTTGTTGCGATCCTACTCCGATTGATTATGTGATTCCGGCGAATGACGACGCCGCGAAGAGCATCGAACTCATCACCGATGTTCTCTGCGCCGCCATCCAGGAGGGATTGAACGAAAGGAAGCTCGAAAAGGAGAAAGAGGCTGAGGCCGCTCCCGCCCAGGAGCAGCAGGCTGCCGGCAAGAAGCTCCGTGCCCGCCGCGGTACCAAGGTCGAAATCGAGGCCGAGGCTCCCGCCGCTGAAGAAGAAGCGAAGGCTGAATAATTTTGCTCTAAAAAGAATACGATTATGGAAATTACCGCCAAAGACGTAATGAAACTGCGTCAGATGACTTCCGCCGGCATGATGGATTGCAAGAAGGCCCTCATCGAGGCCGAAGGCGATTTCAAGAAAGCCGTCGACATCATCCGTGAGAAGGGTAAGCTCGTCGCTGCCAAGCGTGCGGACCGTGAGACCACCGAAGGTGCTGTCCTCGCCCGTATCGAAGGTGGCAAGGCTGTCCTTGTCTGCCTTGGCTGCGAGACCGACTTCGTCTCCGCCACCCCGGACTTCAAGGCCCTCGCCGGCGAAATCGCCGACGCCGCCATCAAGGCTTTCCCGGCTGACGCCGAAGGCCTGAAGGCCGCCCCTTGCTCCAACGGCCACACCGTGGAGGAGGAAATCTCCGCCCAGACCGGCAAGACCGGTGAGAAGCATGTCCTGGCTTGCTACGAGACCCTCGAGGCCCCGTTCATCTCCCAGTACATCCACTTCAACGGCAAGCTCGGTGCCATCGTCGCCTTCAACAAGGAAGTTCCCGCCGAGGTCGGCAAGAATGTCGCCCAGCAGGTTGCTGCGATGAACCCGGTTTCCGTCAGCAAGTCTGACTGCCCGGCCGAACTCGTCGAGAAAGAGCTCGCCATGTACAAGCAGCAGATGGCCGAGGATCCGAAGATGGCTGGCAAGCCGGAAGCGATGCTCGAGAACATCGCCAAGGGCAAACTCGGCAAGTTCTTCAAGGAGCAGACCCTCGAGGAGCAGGATTTCGTTTGGGACAACAAGATCTCCGTCGCCAACTATATCGCTTCTGCCGATAAGGAGGCCAAGGTCGTTGCTTTCAAGCGCTTCTCCCTCAGCGACTAATTCTACGTCTACGGACTGATTCCCAGGGGAGTGATGCCGGTATCCGGGATCACTCCTTTCTTTTTCAGATAAAGTGATGAAACGGTATTTCGATCCTTTGTTCAGCGTCCTGCGGAACCTGCTGCTGGCCCTTGTCCTGTATACGGTCTGCCGGCTGGTGTTCTTTGCGGAGAACCGGGAACTGTTCCCGGAGGTCAGCAGGGCCGTCTTCGGCCGCCTGATGCAGGGTGGCCTTCGTTTTGACATTTCCGCCCTGATGTACACCAATGCCTTGTACATGGTCCTGGCGCTGCTGCCTTTCCCGTTCCGCAGGCGCCGAGGCTGGCAGGGACTGGTCAAAGGCCTGTATGTCGTGCCGAACTTCGTCGCTTTTGCCGCCGATCTGGCGGACTCGGTTTATTTCCCGTTCTCCAACCGCCGCACGACCTTTACGATCTTCCGCCAGTTCGGCGGAGACGATCTCGGCGGCGTCTTCCTGCACGAATTTGTCGCCCATTGGTACCTGGTCCTGCTCGGACTGGGCATCCTGGCCGCTCTGATTTTCCTGTATCGCCGACCGCGCTTTTACGAGGGCCGGTGGGACTGGAAAGACTATGCCGTGCACCTGGCTGTCCTGGTGGCGGTCATCTACCCTGTCGTCGGGGGAATGCGGGGCGGATTCGGCGTGACGGTCCGGCCAATCGCCTTGAACGACGCCAACCTGTACGCGGATCGTCCGCTGCAGGCAGGGGTTGTGCTCAATACCGCTTTCAGCATGTACCGGACCCTGGGAGACGATTCGTTCCAGGACCCGCATTACTTTGAGACGGAGGCCGAGGCACAGGCCATTTTCGACCCGGTCCATGTCCCGGCGGATACCACGGCCTTCCGTGCCAAGAACGTCGTCATTCTGATCCTGGAGAGTTTCTCCGCCTCCTACAGCGGCCTCCTGACGGAACTGCAGGGCCTTCCGCAGCCCACGCACATGCCCTTCCTGGACTCGCTGAGCCGCGAATCGCTGGTCTTCCGGAATTCCTTCGCCAACGGACGCGTCAGCATTGAGGCCCTGCCTTCGGTGATGTGCGGCCTCCCTTCGCTGATCGAGCCGTTCTTCCTGACGCCCTATGCCCAGAACGATGTGCGCGGCCTGGCCCGCGAACTGGGCGAGAAAGGCTATTCTTCCGCTTTCTTCCATGGCGCGGCCCGCCAGTCGCTCGGCCTGGCCGGTTTTGCCAACAACACCGGATTCCAGAAGCAGTACAGCCGGGAGTCCTATAATAACGAAGCGGATTACGACGGGACCTGGGGTATCTGGGACGAGCCTTTCCTGCAATATTTCGAGCGGGGGATTGGTGACCTCAAGCCGCCGTTCATCGCGACGGTCTTCACGCTGTCCTCCCACCATCCGTTCAACGTCCCGCCGCAATACGAAAATGCCTTTGATCCCGGGACCATTCCGATGCATCGCTGTGTAGCCTACTCGGACCATGCCATCCGGAAGTTCTTTGAATCGGCCCGGAAAGAGCCCTGGTACGAAGATACGATCTTCATCATCACGGGCGACCACACCAACCGGACCGACCTTCCCGAGTACCAGACCGATTGCGGCCGGTTCCGGATCCCGATCATCTTCTATACCCCGGACGGGTCGCTGAAGGGCCTTCGCGACGGCATCGCCCAGCAGACCGACATCAAGCCTACGGTGCTGGGCTGGCTCGGCTATGACCAGCCTTTCCTGAGCTTCGGTGTCGACCTGGCCCGCACGGCGGATGAGGACACGTTCGCCATCAATTACCTGCCGAACGGCACCTTCCAGCTCTTCCAGGGTGAATGGCTGCTCCAGTTCGACGGACAGAAGCCCACGGCCCTCTACCGCTTCCGGACCGACCTGATGCTGGAAGACAACCGCCTGGAGGCTGAACCCGAAATCGCGGCATCCCTGACGCTGAAACTCAAGGCCCTCCTCCAGCAGTACATCACCCGCATGATGGAAAACCGGATTTCCTGAGTGCCGGTGCATAAAAGATGAACGCCTCCCGATTCCCATCGGAAGGCGTTCGCAATTCTAACCTAAAACTTAACCTATGAAAAAACTATTCGACCATTTCTATTGCAATGTCTGTGCCAGAGCAGGGACGGTTTGGTAGAATTTTCGGTCGAAAAGTGTTTTTTCTTCATTTATTCGGCCGCCGGCTCCGGAGGTGTCGGCTGGGAGGCCGGATCAAGGGTGACCTTGATGATCTTGACCGGGTTCAGCGGGAGGTCGCGGTTGTTGGTGGCGACCTTCGCAATCTTGTCGATCACGTCGAGGCCTTCGATGGTCTCGCCATAGACCGTGTAGTCTCCGTCAAGGGCGGCGCAGGCGCCTTCATCCTGGACCAGGTAGAACTGGGAACCGGAGGATTCTTTGTTGGGGTTGGCGGCATCTCCGCGGCGGGCTGCAGCGAGGGCGCCTTTCTTGTGCTTGTACTCGGGGACGAATTCGGCAGGGACGGTGTAGCCCGGGCCGCCGGTGCCGTACTGCGCGACGGCGGAGGTGTCGCGGGTCAGCGGATCGCCGCCCTGGATCATGAATCCGTCGATGACGCGGTGGAAGAGGAGCCCGTCATAGAATCCGGTGAGGGCGAGGCGCTCGAAGTTCTCCCGGTGCTTGGGGGTCTTGCTGTACAGTTTGATCTTCAGGGTGCCGAGGCTGGTCTGGACATCGAAGACCGGCTCCTCCGGAAGGAGCGGGATCATGGTTTCAGCTTCTTTCATTTTCTGTTGGAATTGGACTTGTTCGAGGGAGTCGAGGCGGGCCTGTTCCGCGGCTTCCGCTTCTGCCTTCTTGGCCTTGTTGTTTCCGCAGGCCACCATCATCGCCGCCATGCCCAGGCAGGCGAGGGATTGGAAGATTCTTTTCATGTTATAAGGTTTTGACATTTGTTCTCGTGCGACTGCAAATGTACTGAAAAATGTCTATTTTTGTAAGACAAACGAAAAAAACACGAGCGATACCATGAACTTCAGAAACCTGATTCTGACCCTTCTTCCGGCCCTGGCCCTAACCGCGTGCCATGCGCCCCAGGCCCCCGAAATCCACGTGATCCCCCAGCCGCAGCAGATTACCGCTACGGGCGGAGTCTTCAAAGTCGCCGGCGCGCCGGTCAGCTATGAAGGCGTCGATGCCCGCACCGCCGCACAGATCCAGAATTTCGCGACCCGCCTGACCACCGTCACCGGAAAGGCCAGCCTGGTCAGCGAGACCCTGCAGGACAAGGGTTTCTCCTTCCGCACCGACGCCTCCCTGACTCCGGAAGCCTATACCATTGATATCAAACCGGCTGCCGTCCAGGTTGCCGCATCCGATTTCAACGGTTTCTTCTATGCCCTCCAGACCCTCGGCCAGATGCTGCCGCCCGCTTTCTACGGGGACGCCAAGGCCAAGGCCGACTGGGTGCTTCCCTGCGCGCAGGTCAACGACGCCCCCCGCTTCGGCTACCGGGGCATGCACATGGATCCGTCCCGCCATTTCTGGAGCGTGGACGAGGTCAAGAAGTACCTCGATGTCATGGCCCTGTATAAGCTCAACCGGCTGCACTGGCACCTAACCGACGACCAGGGCTGGCGGGTCGAGATCAAGAAATACCCGAAACTGACCGAAGTCGGCTCCCAGCGCAAGGAGACCATAGTGAAGAAGAATTTCAATCCCTATGTGGGTGACGGTCAGCCCTATGGCGGCTTCTATACCCAGGATGAGATCCGCGAAGTGGTGGCCTATGCGGCCGACCGCGGCATCACCGTCATTCCAGAGATCGACCTTCCGGGCCACATGCTGGCCGCCTTGGCCGCTTATCCGGAGCTGGGCTGCACCGGCGGTCCCTATGACGTCTGGACGATCTGGGGCGTTTCCGAGGATGTCCTTTGCGTGGGGCAGGAAAAGACCTTTGAATTCCTGGAAGGCGTGCTGACCGAGATCATGGACCTCTTCCCGTCCGAATACATCCACATCGGCGGCGACGAGAGCCCGAAGGTCCGTTGGGAAAACTGCCCGCGCTGCCAGGCCCGCATCCGCGCCCTCGGCCTGCGCGACGGCAATGGCCACACCAAGGAGCAGCTCTTGCAAAACTACGTGACGGCCCGTATGCAGGAATTCCTGGGCAAGCATGGCCGCAAGATCATCGGCTGGGATGAAATCCTGGAAGGTGAGCTGGCTCCGGGTGCGACGGTCATGTCCTGGCGCGGCGCCGACGGCGGCATCCAGGCGGCGAGCCGTGGCTTCGACGTCATCATGACCCCGAACTCCCACTTCTATTTCGACTACTACCAGAGTCAGGAACGCGACCGCGAGCCCTTCGGCATCGGCGGTTATGTCTCACTGGAGAAGGTCTACAGCTTCGATCCGTATGACAAGCTTTCCGAGGAGGCCAAGCCGCATATCCTCGGCGCACAGGCCAACCTGTGGACCGAATACATCGCGACTCCGGAGCACCTGGAGTACATGCTGCTGCCGCGCATGTGCGCCCTCAGCGAGGTACAGTGGTGCCAGGAACGTGATTACGACCGATTCCTGGCCTCACTCCCGCACACCGGCGAGATCCTGGACGCGTTGGGCTATACCTGGTGCAAGTATGCACTCGGAACGGCCGGCATGCCGGGGGACGAACATCCGGTCCGGACGCCCGAGGAAATGGAACAGTACCGGTCGGAAAACAAATGGGACTGGTAAGACGACAGGGGCTGGCCTTCGGGCCGGCCCTTTTCAGTATAAAAGGAGTCCGGCGATGCCGCCGGCGATGATGATATAGATCGGATTGACCTTGAAGCCCAGCGAAGCGACCATGGCTGCGGCGAACAGGGCCCAGCTCTTCCAGTCCATGAAGTTTTCTTCCACGATGGCGAAGTGCGGGATGAGCCCGGTCCAGGACGTGTCGACCATCAGGATGACGGCCGCGGCGCCGATCAGGCCGACGACGGCGGGACGGAGCCAGCCCATGACGCCTTCGAACAGGCGGTTCCCCATGAATTTCTCGTAGAACTTGACCATCGTCAGGACGATGAAGAATGAGGGCAGGATGAGGGCGAAGGTGGCCGTTGCGGAGCCGAGGATGGCGACCGCGTGGGAGGCACCGGCACTGGTCAGGACTTCATAACCGGTGTAGGTGGCGCAGTTGACACCGATCGGGCCGGGGGTCATCTGGGAGATGGCCACGATGTTGGTAAAGGTACTCTCGCTGAGCCAGTGATGGGCCACGACGACCTGGGTCTGGATCAGGGAAAGCATGGCGTAGCCGCCGCCGAAGGTGAAGACGCCGATGATGAAGAAGGTGACGAACAGCTGGCCGAAGAGGAGGATCGTTTCCATCATGCGTCACGGCCCTCCCGGTGCCGCCGGTCCTGCCACATCGTAAAGGCCAGGGCCAGCACGATGACTACCAACAGGATATAGATCGGGGAAACTTTGAGGAAGGCGACCAGGACCAGGGCTGCCGCCGTGATGGCCCAGGCCCACCAGGTCTTGTTGGCCTTGCGGGCCATGTTGATCATCGGAACGGCGATCAGGGACACGACGACCGGACGGATGCCGTTGAACATGCGGATGACGATGGGATTGTCCTGGAAACTGGTCATGAACATGGCGATGGCCAGGATGATCAGGAAGGAGGGAAGGACCGTGCCGAAGGTGGCGGCGATGCTGCCCTTGACCCCGCGGAGCTTGTAGCCGGCGAAGATGGACACGTTGATGGCCAGCACGCCCGGGGCGCTCTGGGCGAGGGCGATGATGTCCGGCAGTTCTTCGGTCTTGATCCAGCCCCTGCGGTCCATTTCGTTCTCGATGAGGGGAATCATCGCGTAACCGCCGCCGATGGTGAAGGCGCCGATTTTCGCGAAAACCCGCATAATCTTGAACAGAGAAACCATATTCTTCTTTTTTAGCGAATGCAAAGGTACGCCGGTCGCTTGAAAATTGGAAATTTTTCAAAAATTTTCCCGAAAAAATTTGCTGGGAAAGAAAAAGTGCG
Organism: Bacteroidales bacterium; assembly: GCA_017483985.1. Next base: position 7,223 of record JAFUUB010000103.1, read on the forward strand.
TATCTTTGCAGCCCGTTTGAAACAAAACGGTAGCTCATTGAAAATATTGAAAGACTTTAAGTACAAGAAGCAAGTACCGAACTTAAAAGATCGAGAGCGTCAATTCTATATTTGATGTAGAGCGTTGGGATTCAAGCTA
>JAFUUB010000014.1 GCA_017483985.1 Bacteroidales bacterium
CGATGAGCTTCTGCTGGGCCTTCAGTTCAGGATCGGCCTCGCCCATGTCGTCCACGAGCTGCGGGATGAGGCGGGTGAGGAAGGGCTCGTTGAAGCCGAGGAAGGTATAGCCGTAGCGGACGGCCCGGCGCAGGATGCGGCGGATGACGTATCCGGCCTTCACGTTGGACGGCAGCTGGCCGTCGGCGATGGAGAAGGCGATGGCGCGGATATGGTCGGCGACCACACGCATGGCTACTTCCACCTGTCCGCCCTCGGCGTACCGGTGGCCGGAAAGTTCCTCCACCCGGTGGATGAGCCCGCTGAACACGTCGGTCTCGTAGTTGGAATCCTTGCCCTGGAGCACCATGCAGAGTCGTTCGAAGCCCATGCCAGTGTCGATATTCTTGGCAGGCAGCGGCTCCAGGTGGCCGTCGGCCTTGCGGTTGTACTGCATGAACACGAGGTTCCAGATCTCGATGACCTCGTCGTTGTCGGTGTTCACCAGTTCCCGGCCCGGCTTCGCGGCGATCTCCTCGTCGCTGCGCAGGTCGATGTGGATCTCGGACGAGGGGCCGCAGGGGCCGGTGTCGCCCATCTCCCAGAAGTTGTCGTGTTTGTTGCCCAGGAGGACATGGTCGGCGCTCATATGCTTGAGCCAGGCGGCCTGTGCCTCGGTGTCCAGTTCGGTCCCGTCGTCCCCGGAGCCTTCGAAGACAGTGGCATAGAGTTTGGCCGGATCGATCTTGTACACCTCGGTCAGCAGCTCCCAGGCCCAGTCGATGGCCTCGGTCTTGAAGTAGTCGCCAAAGCTCCAGTTGCCCAGCATCTCGAACATCGTGTGGTGGCGCCCATCATGGCCCACGGCCTCCAGGTCGTTGTGCTTTCCGCTCACCCTGAGGCACTTCTGCGAATCTGTCGCGCGATGGAACTTCGGCGTGGTATTGCCGAGGAAGATATCCTTGAACTGATTCATGCCCGCGTTGGTGAACATCAGCGTCGGGTCGTTCTTGACCACCATCGGTGCCGACGGCACGATCGTGTGTCCCTTCGAGGCGAAGAATTCCAGGTACTTCTGTCTAATCTCTTTTGCAGTCATAGCTCCATTAACAATTTAAGCTTGCAAAAATACAATATTTTACGCACAAATGAAACACGTGCGCCCTGGAATCCCGTCCAAACAGGCCGGTCCGGAAGCGCTCGCCCTTGGCATAGAATATGCACGGAAAGGCGGTTACACAAAAAATGCTATATTTGCAGGAATGTCCAAGATCAAGAAATACATCGTAGACCCGGAGACGCTGATCGTCGAGATCCAGGAGGAACGGAAGCATCGCGGCAGGAAGGTGCTGGGGGTAGTGCTGGGAGGCGCTGCCTTGTTCTTCGCGTACCTGTGGTTCTATGTGTCCGTGCTGGGGCTGGACCTTCCTAAGACCGCCATCCTCAAGCGCCGCAACGCAGACTGGACCACCCGCATCGAGCGGATGTCTGCCCAGCTGGACCAGTACGACGAGGTCCTCGGCCTGCTTTCCGTGCGTGACGACCGGATCTATCGCTCCGTCTACGGCATGGACGAGATTCCGCAGGAGGTGCGCGGGGCCGGTTTCGGCGGTGTCGACCGCTATGCCTGGCTGGAAGGCGGCCCTCTCAAGGCCATCGCCCTCCGGCTGGATGTGATGGAGAAGAAGGCGTACGTCCAGTCCAAGTCCTTCGATGACGTGGTAGCGATGGCCCGCACGGCCGGCGACCGGGCTTCCTGCATCCCGGCCATCCCGCCGATGGACACCGACCCTTCGACCTACCGGCTTTCCAGTCCGTTCGGCTACCGGAGCGATCCGATTACCGGATTCGGGAAACTTCATACCGGCATGGACTTTGCCTGCCCGCCCGGCAATCCTGTCTTTGTAACGGGTGACGGAACCGTCGTCAAGGTCGCCCATGATTTCTACGGCTACGGCAACCATGTCGAGATCGAGCATGGCTATGGCTACCGGACCCGGTATGCCCATCTGAGCCGCATCGATGTGTATGAAGGGCAGAAGGTCTCCCGCGGCGACTGCCTGGGACTGAGCGGCAAGTCCGGCCGCATCACCGGACCGCACCTCCACTATGAGGTCATGTACCGGAAGGATTATGTCAATCCGGCGAATTTCATGGACCTGGATATCTCTGCAGAGGACTATGCCGGGATGGTCCGCAAACCTGTCAGGCGATGAGAAGGAAGAGGAAGGAAAGTATCCTCGGCGGCATCGTGCGCTATTTTCTCGCCACGGTGTCCCTGTCCGTAGTGTTCTATATCGCCTTTGCCCTGCTCCTGTCCACCGAGGAGGAGCGCCGGCTCGACCGGGAGAACCGCCAGTACGAGCGCCTCTATCCACGGCTCAAGGAAAAGGAACGTCTGATCGGGGATGTCGTAGAGGGTCTCCTCGTGAAGGATGATGCCATCTACCGCCGTCTGTTCGAGACTGGTGCGCCGACTCTGGATCCGGTGACGGCGGCCGACCTGATTGCGGACAGCGATTCGCTTTCGGACAGTTTCTACCTCTCGTACTCTACCTCCAAGACAGAGAGCCTGATGATGATGGCAGACCATGTGCAGGAGAGTTTCCGGAAAATCTACCGCCTCCTGGAAGAGCGCCGGGACAGTTTGCCCCCGCTGACCCTCCCCCTGGCGGACATGTCCTATGTGCAGACCGGTGCCTCGGTCGGTCTCAAGCACAACCCGGTCTACAAGGTCGAGATGCACCATGAAGGCATCGACCTGATCGCCCCGCAAGGCGAACCTGTCTATGCGGTGGTGGACGGGACGGTCCGGGACGTGCTCCGTTCGCGCAAGGGGCTCGGCAACATCGTCGAAATCGACCACGGAAGCGGCTACGTGACTCGTTACGCCCTTCTGGGTGACATCAGTGTAGTCCGGGGCCGGTCCGTGAAACGCGGCCAGCAGGTAGGAACCGTAGGGATATCGGCCGGGGCTTTCGCTCCGCACCTGCACTACGAAGTCCTCCGGAACGGTGAGATCCAGGACCCCGTCAACTACCTTTTCGCTTCCGTCACCCCTGACGAGTACGCCAAAATGCTCTATATGTCGGTGAGTACGGCACAATCGCTGGACTGATCCGTGGTAATTCCACGAAAAACCACTAACTTTGCAATCATGGCAAAGACAATTTATACTATGGGAGAAGTGGCCGCCCTGCTGGGTGAGAGCACTTCCGCCGTCCGCTATTGGAGCAACTACTTCGAAAAGTACATCAAGCCGGCCCGCAATGCCAAAGGCAACCGCCTCTTCCACGAGGCGGATGTCGAGACCCTGAAGCAGGTCCAACTGATGGTCAAGCGGCAAGGATTGACCCTGGAAGGGGCGGCCGCCCGGCTCGCGGAGGACCACCGCAGCGTGGAGGCCCGTGTCAAGGCGCTGACCGCACTCCGCAACGTCCGGGAACAACTCGTCGAAGTGCGCAAGTCCTTATGAGAGTCGGCGATATCACGGCTGCCCTCGAGGCGTTCGCCCCGCTCCGCATCCAGGAGGACTGGGACAACAGCGGGCTCTGCATCGGCTCGCCGGAGGACGAGGTATGCGGTGTCCTTATCGGTTTCGACTGTACGGCGGAACTCCTCGACGAGGCCGTGGAGAAGGGCTGCGACATGGTCATCACGCATCATCCGCTCCTGTTCAAGGGCATCCGGCAGATCCGGCCCGGCGACCCGGTTTCGGACGCCGTCATCCGTGCGGTCCGGGCGGGAATCTCCGTCTATGCCGCCCACACGACGGCTGACAAGGTCATCGAGGGGGTGAGCGGGGCTATGGCCCGACGGCTGGGATTGACGGATATCGCCATCCTGGAAGATGAAGGCGGCTACGGTCTCGGAGCCGTCGGCAACCTGCCTTGTCCGATGACCGGTTCCGAGGCGCTTGCCTATGTCAAGGAGAAGTTCGGTCTGGAGGTGGTCCGCAGTTCCCGTCCGCTGGAGACCCCCTTCCGCCGGGTCGCCCTCTGCGGCGGATCCGGCGGAAGCGAGATTCCGGCTGCGATACGCTCCGGCGCCGACCTGTATATATCGGCCGACATCAGCTACCACCATTTCTTTACCCCGAAGGGCTTCATGGTCATGGATATCGGGCATTTCGAGAGCGAAGTGGAGATTGTGGAGATTTTATGCAAGGTAATCCGCGAAAAATTTCCTACCTTTGCGGTCCGCATCAGCGACACGCTCGGACGGAGCAATCCGGTCCGCTACTATTATTGACATATAATCGATTATTACCATATGGCAACGAAGAAAACCATCCAGAAGGTTGAGGCACCGATCGATCAGCACGAGACCTTCGTTTCCCTCCAGAAGAACTTCGCCGATTCAGACATGACCGTCGAGGAGAAGCTCAAGACGCTCTATGAACTCCAGGCGGCGGATTCCGAAATCGACAAGATCGTCCAGCTCCGCGGCGAACTTCCGGAGGAGGTCGAGGCCCTCGAAGGCGAGATTGCCGACCTCAAGGCCCGTTGCGCCCAGGTCACGGCTGTCGTGGACCAGCTCAACCGCAACATCGCCGACGCCAAGCTCTCGATCGCCGAGCATGAGAGCACCATCGAGAAGTACCAGCGCCAGCTCGAAACCATCGCCAACAGCCGCGAGTACGATTCCCTCAACAAGGAGATCGAGAACCAGGAACTCCTCCGCCAGATCGACGAGAAGAACATCACTGACACCCGCTTCGAGATCGCCGGCCGCAAGGCTGAGCTCGAAGACCTGAAGGACCGGGTGTCTATCCGCACCGAAGACCTCAAGGCCAAGAAGCAGGAACTCTCCGTCATCGTCGAGTCCACTGCCAAAGAGGAGGCCGGACTCCAGGCCCGCCGCAACGCCTGCGCAGCCCGCATCGACGCCCGGACCATGAGCGCCTACGAGCGCATCCGCCAGAGCGTGCACAACCACCTGGCCGTCGTGTCCGTCTACAACGGCGACTCCTGCGGCGGCTGTTTCAACACCATCACCCCGCAGCGCCTCGTCGAGGTGGCATCGAACCGCAAACTGATCATCTGTGAGCACTGCGGCCGTATCATCATCAATCCGGACTTCGAATCTTGACTATGAAAATATCCGGGTGTTTTTGCGGCCATCTGCCCGGATAGGTCCGCGAAGCGACAGGACGTAAAAGCACCTGGATATTTCACCTTTAATTACGTCGCCTATGCCTGAGACTTCCAGAAGGACCGGCAGAAAGGATCAGGCAGTCAATCTGGATACCCTGATGGGGAACAAGCCCCCTCAGGCACTGGATGTAGAAGAGGCTGTCCTGGGCGCCATGCTGGTGGAACCGTCGACCATTGATGAGTCGATGGAAGAGCTTACTGCGTCCTGTTTCTACGACCCCAAACACCGGATGATCTTCGAGGCGATGGCCGATCTCGTCAACGAGCATGTCGCCATCGACCTGATCTCCGTGTCCGAGAAGCTCCGTCAGAAGGGCAACCTCGAGACCGTCGGTGGACCGGTGGCCCTGGCCGACCTGTCCCAGAAGATCGGTGCCGCCGCCCACATCGAGTATTACATCAAGATCCTCAAGCAGAAGACCATCCAGCGGGACCTGATCACGGCGTCGTACGACATCCTGAAGCAGTCCTACGACGAGTCGACCAACGTGGACGACCTGATCGACATCGCCCAGACCAAGATCTTCGCTGCCATCCAGAACAACGTCAAGCGGGATGTCCAGGATATCGGTTCCATCATCAATTCGGTGCTGGACAACCTCCAGGAGCTCCAGAACATCACCGGCCCGAGCGGAGTCCCGAGCGGATTTCCCTCTATCGACCGGGTGACCCAGGGCTGGCAGAAATCCGACCTCATCATCCTGGCGGCCCGTCCATCTGTCGGTAAGACGGCCTTCTCGTTGAACATTGCCCGCAATGCGGCCGTGGACCATAACATGCCGGTCGCCTTCTTCTCGTTGGAAATGTCTGCCGACCAGCTCGGCAAGCGTCTGATTACTACCGAGTCCGGCCTGACGGGCGACAAGATCAAGGGCGGTACCAAGCTGGAAAGTTACGAATGGGTCCAGCTGGAAGATACGCTGAAGAACCTCGCCAAGGCGCCCCTGTACATCGACGACACGCCGGGCATCCCGATCATGGAGTTCCGCACCAAGGCCAAACGCATTGTCAAGCAGAAGGGGGTCCGTCTCATCGTGGTGGACTACCTCCAGCTCATGCAGGGACCTGCTGAACTCCGTGGTATGCGTGAGCAGGAAGTGGCGGCCATTTCCCGTACCCTCAAAGCGACGGCGAAGGAACTCAATATCCCGATTATCGCCCTGTCCCAGCTCTCCCGTAATGCGGTGCAGCGGACCGGTGGCGCGGGCAAGCCGCAACTGCAGGACTTGCGCGAGTCCGGCTCCATCGAGCAGGACGCAGACATGGTCATTTTCATCCATCGTCCGGATTTCGTGGGCCTGTCCGAAGACCCGGCCGACAAAGAGAAGGCCATCATCGTCATCGCGAAGCACCGGAACGGCGAGGTGTGCGACATCGAAATGAAATACAAGGCGAACCAGGTCCGTTTCGTCGAGCCGGACCAGTCGCTCGATATCCTGGCTTCCCGGCCGGTGGAGAGCGCCATGAACGCCGATATGGGCGGTTCTCCCGCCTACGACTTCGACAGCCAGGGAGGGCCGTTCTGATGATGGGCCGGCATCTCCTCCTGCTGGCGGTACTTGTTCCCGCGGTGCTTGGCGCCCAGGGCGGCCGGTGTATTCCGGTCCGCTCCGACGGCGACTTGCCGTTCCGCAGCGGCGAGACCCTCCGGTATGCCCTTTCCTACAACTGGCATGCGGTGGCGACGGATGTGGCCTCCGGCGCCTTGACGCTGGACTCGACCTTGTTCGCCGGGACGCCGGCCTACCATGCCACCATGTCCGCCCGGACCGCAAAGTTCTTCGACGTGTTCTTCAAGGTGCGGGAAGGCTTCCAGTCCTGGTTCACGGCGGACGGCCTCCAGCCCCGGAAGTTCATCCGGGATACCCATGAGGGCAGTTACTATGCCTACAACCTCTATCGCTACGATACCGATGCCAGGGTTATCCATGCCGACTTGGAGACCAAGTCCCGTGGAAAGTACCAGCTGGACCTCCCGTACGGCGACTGCACCTATGACCTCCCGGCACTCCTGTACTTCACCCGCACCATGGATGCGGCGCAGCTCCAGCCCGGGACGAACTACCACATCACCTTCGCCATCGACGACGATGTCTATGTCCTCACCCTCACCTTCAAGGGTCGGGAAGACAAGTATGTGAAAGGGCTCGGCAGGGTCGGCAGCATGAAGTTCGGCTGTTCGGTCGTGGCCGGTGAGATGTTCGACGGGAGCGAGGACGCCCTGCTGTGGATATCCGATGACGAGAACCGCATCCCGGTCTATTTCATGGCCCCGCTGAAGGTGGGCGCCGTGTCGGGCCGTCTGGCTTCGTGGTCGGGCCTGAAGCATCCGTTCTCCTCTTTGAAAAATCCCAAGAGATAAGTGATGGCAAGGAGGGACGAAGTCAAGCACCAGGGAAAGGTCGTCGCGAAGGACCCGCAGATGACGACGGTGCGGATTGTGTCGCAATCCGCCTGCGCATCGTGCCATGCCAAGGGACTGTGCGGCCTGGCCGAAGCCGTCGAGAAGGCCGTCCGGGTCCCGACAGATCCACACGCACGCTATGGTGTCGGGGATGAGGTCGAGGTGGTTCTGAAGGCCTCCATGGGCATGAAGGCCGTCTTCCTGGCGTATTTCCTGCCGCTGGTGGTGCTGCTGGCTGTTATCTTGGGCCTCATCGCCCTGGGTGTCGCCGAAATGCCAGCCGGACTCGCAGGCATCGGGGCCGTGGGTGTATATTACTTCTGCCTGTGGCTCCTGCGGGACTCTTTACACAATGAATATATCTTCACTATCAAGGAATGATCAACTTTTTAACGATATGGTAAACATCATCATCTGGACTGTTGCGGTCATCACCGTGCTCGGGCTCGTACTCGCACTCGTCCTGTATCTGGTGGCCGAGAAGTTCAAGGTCGTGGAGGACCCGCGCATCGACGAAGTCGAAAAGGCGATGCCGGGCGCCAACTGCGGTGGCTGTGGCTTCGCCGGCTGCCGGGCCTTCGCGGAAGCTGCTGTCAAGGCGCCGGACCTGGACAACAACTACTGTCCGGTCGGCGGCAACGACGTGATGGCCCGCGTCGCGGCCATCCTCGGTTACGAGGTCAAGGCCAAGGCCCCGCAGGTCGCGGTCGTCCGTTGCAACGGGACGTGCCAGAACCGTCCGAAGACCAACGACTACGACGGCGTCGCCTCCTGCAAGGTCAAGGCGGCCCTTTACAGCGGCGACACCGGGTGCTCCTATGGATGTCTCGGCTGCGGTGACTGTGCGGCGGCCTGCCAGTTCGGCGCCCTCTCCATGGACCTGGAAACCGGTCTCCCCGTCGTCGACGAGGCCAAGTGCACGGCTTGCGGCGCCTGTGTCAAGGCCTGCCCGAAGCACATCATCGAGCTCCGCAACAAGGGCCCGCGCGGGATGCGGGAGTTTGTCTCCTGTGTCAACCATGACAAGGGACCGGTCGCGAAGAAGGCCTGTGCCGCTGCCTGCATCGGTTGCGGCATCTGCTTCAAGACCTGCATCCACGGAGCTATCGTCTTCGAGAACAACCTTGCATACATCGACTACGCCAAGTGCAAACTCTGCCGCGAATGCGAGGCGGTCTGTCCGACCGGCGCCATCCATGGCGTGAACTTCCCGAAGCCGCTTGACAAGGACGCCGTCAAGGCCCGCATCGCCGAGCGCAAGAAGAAGGCGGCCGAAGCCGCTGCTGAAGTGAAACCTGTAGAGACTAAGGAGGCATAGGCTATGGCGAAAAGAACCTTTTCCATCGGCGGCGTCCATCCGCACGACAACAAGATTTCCCGCGGATGCCGCATCGAGCCGCTCCCGCTCCCTCCGGCCGTGTACATCTCCGTCGCCCAGCATATCGGCGCCCCGGCGAAGCCCGTGGTGGCCGTCGGCGACAAGGTGAAGGTCGGCCAGGTGGTCGCCGAGCCGGGCGGATTCGTCTCCGCTTTCATCCATTCCTCCGTTTCCGGAACGGTCAAGTCCATCGGACCCCGCAAGGACCTCGCCGGCAACCCGCAGACCTGTATTGAAATTGCGGTCGAGGGTGACGAGTGGCTGGAAGGTATCGATACTTCCGATACGCTTGTCACCGGGATTCCGGAAGACAACAGGGCCATCCTCGAGAAGATCCGCCTCGGCGGCGTGGTCGGCCTCGGCGGCGCGACCTTCCCGACCCATGTCAAGCTCTCGCCACCCCCGGGTTCCCAGTGCGAGCGCCTGATCATCAACGGCTGCGAGTGCGAGCCATATCTTACTTCCGACTTCCGCACCCTTCTCGAGAAGGGCGAACAGGTGGTCGTCGGTGCTGCCATCCTCAAGCAGGTGCTCGGGAACGTCCCCTGTACCATCGGCATCGAGGAGAACAAGCCCGAGGCCATCGCCCATATCCGCGAAGTCATCGCGAAACTCCCGTATAAGGACATCGAGGTGATGCCGCTCAAGATGAGATACCCGCAGGGAGGCGAGAAGCAGCTCATCGATGCGGTCATGCATCGCCAGGTCGGCTCCGGCGGCCTGCCGATCAGTGTCGGCGCCGTGGTCCAGAACGTGGCCACCGCCCTTGCGGTATACGATGCCGTGCAGAAAAACAAGCCCATCGTGGACAATTCCGTGACCGTGACGGGTGAATGCTTCCCGAAGCAGGCCAATCTCCTGGTCCGGGTCGGCACACCTCTGAGCTATATCATCGACTATCTCGGCGGCGTCCCGGCCGATGCGGCCAAGGTCATCAGCGGCGGTCCGATGATGGGACGTGCCATCGCCAACCTCGATGCGGCGACTGTCAAGGGCACCTCCGCTCTCCTGTTCCTGACCGAGGCCCAGACCCGCCGGAAACCTCAGACCCGCTGCATCCGCTGCGGCAAATGCGCGGATGCCTGTCCGATGGGCCTGGAACCCTTCCTGCTGAACCGGCTCGTCAAGGCCGACGACGTAGAGCAGTTGGAGGCGAACGCAGCCCAGGACTGCATCGAGTGCGGCTGCTGCCTCTATTCCTGCCCGGCCCACATTCCGCTCCTCGACAACATCCGCATGGGCAAAGGGGCCGTCATGGGTGTCATCCGCGCCCGGGCCGCTGCCGCCAAGGCAGCCGCAGAAGCAAAAAAGTAGTTGACTATGAATAAATTATTGGTATCACCTTCTCCGCACATCCATAGCAAGGACTCTACGAAGTCCCTGATGCTGGATGTCGTGATCGCGCTCCTGCCGGCGGTGCTCTGTTCCTTCGTCTTCTACGGCTGGAACGAAATCCTGTTGATGCTCGTGAGCGTCGGCTCCTGCGTACTGCTGGAGTGGGCCGTCACGAAATACTTGATGAAGAAGCCGTCCACCATCGGAGACCTGTCCGCTGTCGTGACCGGTATCCTGCTGGCCCTCAACGTGCCGTATACCACGCCCTGGTGGGTCATCTTCATCGGGGCCCTCGTCGCCGTCGGCATCGCCAAGCTCTCCTTCGGCGGCCTCGGGCAGAACATCTGGAACCCGGCCCTTGTAGGCCGTGTCTTCCTCCTCGTCTCCTTCCCGACCTACATGACCACCTGGTCGCAGCCGCAGGGCCTGTTCGGGGCCGATGCCGTGACCGGGGCTACCCCGCTCGGTGTCATCAAGGAGGGGATCATGCAAGGTGCCACCGTGCAGGATCTGATGGGACAATACAGCTATTCCCAGATGCTGTTCGCCAACCTCGGCGGTTCGGCCTGCGAGGTCTGCGCCCTGGCGCTGCTCGCGGGCTTCGTCTACCTGCTCTGCCGCCGGGTCATCAAACCTTGGATCACGCTCAGCATCTTCGGTGCCGTGGCCCTCACGTCCCTCATCTTCTGGGGCATCCATCCGGCCCGGTTCACTGATCCGGTCTTCAACCTCCTCACCGGCGGCCTCATCCTCGGCGCCTGCTTCATGGCGACCGACTATGTGACCTCCCCGATGTCCACCAAGGGCGGCATCGTCTTCGGCGTCGGTATCGGCTTCCTGACCGTGATGATCCGCTACTTCGGTTCTTATCCGGAAGGCGTCTCCTTTGCCATCCTCATCATGAATTCAGTAGTTCCGCTGCTGAATATGTGGTTCAAACAGAAAAAGTTCGGGAGGAAATAAGCGATGGCCGTACAATCCAACCTCAAGAACATGGCTGCCGTGCTGACGCTGACCTGCCTCCTGTGCTCCGCCGTCCTCGGCGGCGCCTATGCCCTGACGAAGGCGCCCATCGATGCTGCGGCCCGTGAGAAGACCGACAAGGCGATCGGCCAGGTGCTGCCCGCCTTCGACGAGACTTCCTACGAAGTGGCCACCGTCGACGGCAAGACCTATCCTTATTACAAGGCACTCCGGGGCGGGGACCTCGTCGGCTATGCCGTAGAGTCCACCACCATCGGGTTCGGAGGCAATCTCTCCCTGATGGTCGGCATCACGCCCGACGGGGTTGTCTACAACACCTCCGTCCTTTCACACAGCGAGACGCCGGGTCTGGGGGCCAAATGTGCTTCTGACGCGAAGTTCATGGCCCAGTGGAAGGGCTTCGACCCTTCTTCCAAGATCCTGACGGTCAAGAAGGACGGCGGCGACGTGGACGCCATCACCGCTTCCACCATCACCTCCCGTGCCTACGCCCTGGCCGTCCAGCAGGCTGTCGACGCCGTCAAGGCATTGGAAGACCCGGTCGAGCCGGGTGTGACAGAAACGACCGAGGCCGAAGGCCGAGTGGAGAAATCTCAAACCCAGGAGGATCCCAGCCATGAGTAACAAATTGAAACTGATTACTGACGGGCTTGCCAAGAACAACCCGACGTTCGTCCTGCTGCTGGGCATGTGCCCCACGCTGGCCACCACGACCTCGGCTGTCAACGGCCTGTCGATGGGCCTTGCGACCTTGTTCGTGCTCGTGCTGTCCAACATGGCCATCTCCGCCATCGCTCCCGCCGTTCCGGACAAGGTCCACATTCCGGTCTATATCGTTGTCATCGCCACTTTCGTGACCCTGCTCCAATTCCTGATGCAGGCCTACACCCCGGCCATGTACGAGACCCTCGGCCTGTTCATCCCGCTGATCGTGGTCAATTGCATCGTCCTCGGCCGTGCCGAAGCGTTCGCCTCCAAGAACGGCGTCCTTGCTTCGGCCTGCGACGGGCTCGGTGTCGGGCTCGGCTTCACGGCTTCGTTGACCGTCCTCGGCCTCGTACGCGAGATCTTCGGTTCCGGTTCCGTCTTCGGGTGGAACTTCATCGGCGGCCACGACGGTATGCTGGCCTTCGTGATGGCACCGGGCGCCTTCATCTGCCTGGGCTATCTGATGGTGCTGTTCAACAAATTCATCAAAAAGGACTAAGCCATGGAGTACTTCCTGATCATCATCTCGGCGATTTTCGTCAACAATATCGTCCTTGCGCAGTTCCTCGGCATCTGCCCGTTCCTGGGGGTGTCGAACAAGCTCTCCACGGCGACCGGCATGAGTATGGCGGTGTGCTTTGTCATCACCCTGGCGACCCTGGTGACCTACCTCATCAACCAGTACCTCCTGGTGCCCTTCCAACTCGAATTCCTGCAGACCATCGCCTTCATCCTCGTCATCGCCGCCCTCGTGCAGATGGTCGAAATCGTCCTCAAGAAGGTCAGCCCGGCCCTCTACCAGGCCCTCGGCATCTTCCTGCCCCTGATCACCACCAACTGCGCGGTCCTCGGTGTCGCCATGACCGTGGTCACCAAGGAGTTCACCTTCGGCGGGGCGTCCCACCTGCTCAACCTCGGCGAGGCCCTCGTGTACGCCTTCGCGACCTCCCTCGGCTACGGCCTTGCGATGGTCATTTTCGCCGGTATCCGGGAACATCTGTCCCTGAACGATGTCCCCAAGGCTTTCAAGGGGGTTCCGATCGCCCTCATCAGCGTCGGTATCCTGGCCCTTGCTTTTATGGGCTTCAGCGGTATGGTCAAATAAAAAAAAACGCTATCTTTGTAAAAACTTATTAAAATCTGAACAGTATGAAGAAGACTCTTTTTGTCATCGCAGCCATCCTCGGCTTCGCCGTCGTCGCTTCTGCACAGCCTCGTGCTATCGGTGTCCGCGCCGGTTATGGCGGAGAACTTTCCTATCAGCATGATCTCGGCGGCAACTTCCTCGAGGCTGATCTAGGCTTCCTTGGGGGCAACGGTTTCTATGTGACCGGTGTCTATGACTTCGTCTTCGCATCCGCCGATATTTTCAATTTCTATGCGGGCCCGGGTGCACAGCTCGGTTTCTGGAACGGCGATGATGAAAGCGGCTTCAACCTCGGAATCGTCGGCCAGATCGGCGCTGAGGTCGAAATTCCGTCCGTCCCGCTGAACATCTCCCTCGACTGGAGGCCGGGTTTCTCCTTCATCCACGGCGGCTTCTATGGTGCCGGTGTCGGCCTGGGCCTCCGTTACCGTTTCTAACAGTCCGGACGACAGATTACTGATGGGCTGGACCTTCGGGCCCGGCCCTTTTAATAAAATATCATGAAAAAGATACTCCTTATCCTTGCTACGATGTTAGGCCTTGCCGTTGCGGCATCGGCCCAGCCGAAGGCGGTGGGCATCCGGTTCGGTTATGCCGGCCTGGGGCTCGGCGAAATCAGTTATGAACATTATTACAGTCTCTTCGGCAATGCAGAAGACTTCATCGAGGGCGAACTCGGCCTGTGGGGCAATTCGGGCTTCAAGGTGTCGGGTCTGTATAACTGGACTCTCTGGCATCCCGATTGGACCGACCAGGGTACCTGGGGCCTGTATGCTGGACCCGGCGCCGCCCTCGGCTATACGACCTACCACGACGACAACGATGAACTGAAGGGCAGCCCGTTCCTGGGCCTGGTCGCCCAGGTGGGCTTGGAGTACAACTTCTGGTTCCCGCTCCAGCTCTCGCTGGACCTCCGTCCGACCCTCGGCTGGGCCGGCCGTCTGGACCCGAACTGGTTCGTGATGGCCCTTTCGGCCCGTTACGCCTTCTGAGGCTGTCCCTCCTTGCCTTTTTTCGAGGCTGTATTCTAAGACTTTTCCAAGGAATACAGCCTCGATTGGTATAGGGATGTTTCCGTACTGGAACTTTTGAAGTGATGAAAAGAATCGGATGGGCTGCCCTCTGCGCGGCGGGAGGCGGCATGTGTTCCTTGCCGGGGACATCATCGGAGTGGCCCCTCAGAGCAGGACGAGGGCAATGCCTGGAGAGTCCTGTCAGCGGATGAAACTGGCGAAGAAGCCGGGGAACAGGACCGTCGTGATCAGGTAGCCGACAATCGTGGAGACTCCGACGCTGACGAGGCCCGGCATCATGAAACTGTGGTTCAGCAGGTATTTCCCGATGACAGTGGTGCCGGAGCGGTCGAAGTTGACTGTGGCGATGTCGGAAGGGTAGTTCGGGATGAAGAAGTAGCCGTACACACTGGGCAGCACGCCGAGCAGGACCGGTCCCGCGATGCCGAGCTGGTAAGCCAGCGGGAGCATGGCGACGACCACCGCCCCTTGGCTGTTGATCAGCACCGAGACGAGGAAGAATACCAGCGCGATGGACCAGGGATAGTCCGTGACCACCCCCGTGAGCATAACCTTCATCTCTTCGAGATAGTTGCCGAAATAGGTGTCCGCCAGCCAGGCGATGCCGTAGATAGCGACGACGGCGACCATGCCGGACTGCCAGACAGCTCCCGCGACGGCCTTCTTCGGCGAGGCTTTGCAGAACATGATGTTGCAGGCGGCTGCCGTGAGCATGATGATCTGGATGATGATATTCATCTTCGGCAGGGCGATGGCTTCGGCGACCGTGCGTCCGTCGGCCACATGGAACATCTGGCAGAAGGCGAAGGCGACGATGACGAGAAGGGCTGCCAGGAAGATATACACGGAGGCCTTGGCCTCCCGGGAGATGACCTTGTCGAGGGTCGTGGCGGAGTTGCCGTACATGTACCGGTACTGCTCCGGGTCGGTCTTCCGCTTCTGGAATTCCGGGTCCTTGTCCAGGTCCTTGCCCCGTTTGTAAGAAGCGGCTGCGGCGCAAAGGAGGCCGCACAGGCAGGACGGAATCGTGACCATGAGCACCTGCGGGATGGAGACCATGTAGCCGTTGGCATTGGAGATGGTGACAAAGGCGACGACGGCCGCCGCAATCGGGGAGCATGTAATCCCTACCTGCGAGGCGACTGAAGCCACGCCGCAGGGACGCTCCGGCCGGATACCCTTCTTCAAGGCGATGTCGCAGATGATCGGCATGATGGTATACACGACATGGCCGGTGCCCACCAGCACGGTGAGGAAGAAGGTCACGAGCGGGCCCAGGAAGGTGATATGGTCGGGATGCTTGCGGAGCATCCTCTCCGCGATCTGGATCATCCAGTCCATGCCGCCCGATGCCTGGAGCGTACCTGCGCAGGTGACGGCTGCGATGATGATATAGATGACATCCGTCGGGGGAGTGCCCGGCTTGAGTCCGAATCCGAAGACGAGGATGGCGAGCCCGATGCCGCTGATGGCGCCCAGCGCCAGCGAACCGTACCGCGACCCCACATACAGTGCCGCCAATACGATCAGCAGCTCGATAATCATGGTAAAGGTCATAGTCTGTCAGTGTCTTTGTGGCAGTAAATATAGCAAAAAATCCCGGTTTCACTATGCTTCCGCGTCTGTCCGGAGAGCGTCTCAGAGCAGGGCGAGGGCGATGCGGGCGCAGGCCTCGGCGTCGGCGAGGGCGTGATGGTGGTTGCAGAGATCGTAACCGCAGGCGGCGGCCACGGTCTGGAGCTGATGGTTGGGAAGCCGGCGGCCGAAATGGCGGCGGGAGGCCCGCAGCGTATCATGGAAGACATAGCCTGGATCATCCATCCGGTAGGTCCGGAAGACGGCCTTGAGGCAGCCCTCGTCGAAACTGGCGTTATGGGCCACCAGCGGAAGGCCGGTGATACGGGGGGCGATCTGCTCCCAGACGGAGGGAAACACCGGCGCCTCTTCCGTATCCTCCGGTCCGATCCCGTGCACGCGACGGCAGAACCACTGGTAATAGTCCGGCTCCGGATGGATCAGGCTGTAGAACGTATCTACAATCCGTCCGCCCCTGACGATGACAACGCCCACGGAGCATACGCTGCACGGCTGTTCGTTGGCCGTTTCAAAGTCGATGGCCGCAAAGTCTGTCATTCGAAATCGTACAGGTTCAGCCCTGTTTCCGGATCGAAGCGGCGGCTGAGCGTTCCGCCGAAATCCTCCACGACGAGTTCGCAGGCTCCGTTGATGACGGCGGTCAGCAGGTGTCCTCCGATGCAGGTGTAGTCGCGGCGTCCGGCGGTGACATGCAGGTGCAGGTAGGGCTTGCCGTCCTTGGTGGAGATGTTGCCGGTCAGGTTGGTGATCTCCATCTGTTCGGCGAAGGTCTTGTCGACATACTGCTTCGTGGCGGGGTCGAGAAAGCGGAAGGTGGCCTCGCTGACGGCGCCGATGCCGTAGACGGCCCCGGCTTCGATGCCGGTCTCCTCGCAGAAGTCGGCGAGGGCGGCGGAAATTTCCTGGTGGTTGTCGATGCTGAGGACATAGCGGTCCCCGAAGGATTCATACTGGTACATGGTCTGTTTCATTTTCAGGTCCGTTAAAGGTAATGATTTTTTCTCATTCTTGGCCTGGTTTGTGTATATTTGTAGTCCGATAAAAAGTGATTGACATGAAGAAAACCGCTCTTGCCCTGGCAGGGCTTCTTTGCGCGCTGACACTGTCGGCGCAGGAGATCCGGACCAACTACCGCTCCGGCGGCATGACCCATATTTCCACCGATTACGAACTGGTCAAGGCGGCTTCTGTCCCGTTCTGGACCCG
>JAFUUB010000104.1 GCA_017483985.1 Bacteroidales bacterium
CCCGACCTTCTGTCCCGTCTGCGAGCAAGCCATCCGGGACATCATCAACTTCTACACAATAGAAAAACCCTGAAACTAGCTGACTTTTACGATAGTAATTTCGATGCCCAGTTCCTGCAGGGCGTCAAAATACTCCTGTGGAATCTTGTCGTCCGTAATGATCTGGTCGATACGGGAGCAGTCACAGATCTTGCTGAAACCCTTCTTGCCGAACTTGGAACTGTCCACCAGCAGGACCGTCTTCTTGGCGGCATCCATCATCTTCCGATCCCGGCTGGCCTCCACGATGCTGGACGTCGTCACCCCGAAAGACAGGTCGATGGCATCCGCGCCCATGAACAACAGGTCGCAACTGAAGAAAGACAGCATCTGTTCGGTAAAACTGCCGACGGTCGAAACCGACTTCTCCCGGACCTGGCCGCCGAGCTGGACCACCTCGATCCCCTTGCTCTGGGAAAGCATGGAAGCCGCGGAGACAGAGGCTGAAATCACCGTAATATTCTTCAGGTCAGCCAATTCCTTGGCCGTATACAGAATCGTGGTACCTGCCGTCAACAGGACGGAATCATGCTCATGGACCAGGGCGGCGGCAGCTTTTCCGATCGCCCGTTTCTCCAGTACGGCCTGGCCCTCGCCCGCATGCAGCGGCAGGTTGCCCAGGTAAGGGGTAATCATGACCGCACGGCCATGGCTGCGGTACAGCAGCTTCTGTTCTTCCAGCAAGGTCAAGTCCTTGCGGATGGTCACCTCGGAGACATCCAGCCGTTCTGCCAGAGCCGCGACGGAGACGCTGCCCTGCAGCTGCAGGATATCCAGGATCGCCTGGTGACGGGCGCTCAGTTCTTCCAACATGGCTCAGCGTACGTCAATCTGACCGACATTCAGTCCCCAGCAACCGTCCTGTACGATCGGGACCGGCTTCCCGTCCAGGTTTTTGGCGTACTCCATCTTCTCCAGGAAGGTATGGCTGTGACCGCCGACGACCAGGTCGATGTTCCGGGTCCTGGAGACCAGGACCGGATCGGTAAACTCCTCTCCGTCATACCCGATGTGGGTCAGGGCGATCACCAGGTCGCAGTGCTCCTCGTTCTTGAGATAATCCGCCCATTTCTGTGCGGTCTCGACATCGTCGAACTTGGGAAGACGGTCGGAGATACTGCGGTCCACCACCTTGAGGATGTCCGTCAGCAGGCCGAAAACACCGATCTTCCGGCCGGCCTTCTCCACGATCGCGTAGGGCTTGATGTACTTTCCTGCCTCGAACGGGGAAAAATCATAATTGGCACAGACCACCGGACAATCCACGACGCTCAGGCGCCGGGCCAGTTCCTCGATGCCATTGTCGAACTCATGGTTGCCCAGGGTGACGACATCGTACCGCATCGCGTTGATGGTCGCAATCTCCAGGTCGCCGCCCAGCTGGGTGAAATACGACGATCCCTGGCTGAAATCGCCGGCATGGAGCAGGAGGACGTTCTCCTCCCCTTCCGCCGCCCGGACGCTGTCGATATACGCAGCCCGCTCGATGACTCCACCCTGGCCGGCCTCGGCTCCGCTGCGGAGCGGTTCGAAATGGCTGTGCGTGTCATTCAGGTGGAGGATGACCAGTTTATGCTGTTTGGGCTGGCAGGCGCACAGCATCACCAGTGCGGCTGCCAGGATGGCAAGACTCTTTCTCATTTCCGGAATTCTTCAGAGGTTTCACCTTCGGCGGAGAGGAACTGGATCCGCCCGTCAGTCTGATATTCAATGGGTTTTCCTTCTGCGGTCAGGCGCTGGACATAAGGCAGCATCACATCCAGGATGTATTCGTCATAGATGTCCAGGCTGACGGCATTGCGGGCCACAAAGAGGTTGTCGCCGCCGTTGAGCAGGAACGAGATGGTCACCACCCCGTAGATCCGGTCATCATCCAGCGGCTCCCCGCCGATTTCCGCGGAGACCAGTTTGCCGTCCTGCACCACGCAGCGGGCGCCGCCGACCACCTGCCAGGAGGTCGCGGCGAGTTGCTCCAGCAAGGCCCGGATATCCCGGCCGTACAGCTGCAGGTAGCACAGGTTGTTCTTGAACGGGAACATCGAGACGATATCGTCCATCAGCACATCTCCGGCCGGCATGTCCACCCGGATGCCGCCGAAATTCGTGATGCCGAAGTCCACCTTTTTGCCGGACTTGCGTTCCGCCGCCCGCATCAGTTCATCGATGAACCAGTCGGACAGCTCGCATTCCGGATAGGTCCGGACCATCTCCCGCGTCGAATGGCCCACCACTTCTTTCAGTTCAGCCATGACAGGCTGCGCATCGATCAGCGTCTTGGCAACCGCATAAGTAGCGCTTCCTTCCGGGAATTCGCGACCGTTCGGAGCCTTATAAACGGTGCCGTCGATCACGCCCAGTTTTTCCGCCACATTGTCTGCGGTGCAGGCCTGGACGCCCGTGCGGGTGCCCTGCATGGGTACCCGTTTCCAGGTCATCTTCCCTCCGCAGGAGCACAGTGTCAGCAACACGGCCCCCGCCCAAAGAACTTTCTTCATATCTAATTCTGTTTAAGCCATTTCCAGAGATCCTTGAAGGTCGACTTCTTGCCGAACATCAGGATACCGACCTTGTAGATCTTCGCGGAAGCCCAGGCGCATCCGAGGAACGTCACGAACAACAGCACGATCGACAGGATGAGCTGCCACATCGGGACGCCGTACGGAATACGGGCCAGCATGACGATCGGAGAGGTGAACGGGATGATCGAGCCCCAGAACGCCACCGGACCGTCCGGGTTGCGGAATGCCATGAAGACGATCATGTACGCCACCATCAGCGGGATGGTCAGCGGCAGCTGCAGCTGCTGGGTATCCGCCTCATTCTCAACCGCCGAGCCGATGGCCGCGAACAGCGAGGCATACAGCAGGTAGCCGAGGATGAAGAAGATGAAGAAGGAGACGATCAGGGTCACCCACGGAATGTTGGCCAGCGTAGTCACGATGACGCTCATCTCGCCGGCAGGAGCCGCCTCGACGGCCGTCGTATCCGCCACAACGCCCAGCTGGCTCATGTCCATGCCGCTCATCTGCGTCATTTGGGTCATCTGGGTCATTTGCTGCGGGTCCATACCCTGCAACTTGTCCATACCGATGATACCGCCGACGACGCCGACGATGACCAGCGTCAGTACGATCCAGAGCAGGAACTGCGTCAGGGCGACCAGCGCCACGCCGATGATCTTGCCGAACATCAGTTCGGTCGCCTTGGCCGAGGAGATCAGCACTTCAACGACCCGGCTCGACTTTTCCTCGATGACGCTCGACATGACCATGCCGCCGAACAACGTAATGAACATGAAGATGAAGATGCCGAGGATCATGGACACGGCCATATAGATCCCGGACTCGGAAACGGTCTCATTGCCGGATTCATCCAGATTATACTCGGTCACCCGCACATGCGACTGGACCTCTTCCATGATCTGCGACAAGTTCTCGATCCCGTAGGAATCGATACGATAAGCCTCCACGGCATCATTCACCTTGCGGGCGACTTCCTCCGAGAAATCCACGCCCAGCGGTTTCCGGGCATAGGCCTGGACGGAAACGGTCCGGGCAACCGTATCCAGCGGAGAAACGACGACCAGCACATCCATCTTGAACTCGTCGAGCCGCGACTTGAAAGCGTCCGGATCCTCCGTGGAGAAATCCAGGTAGGTATTGGCCTTGTTGTCGGTCAGGTACGGCAGGACGATGCCGGACTGGTCGATGACCGCGACATTCTGTTTGCGCTCCCCTTCCTGGCTCATGATCAGGACCATGACCACGATGGCGGCAGCCATCAGGATCGGAACGAGGAACGTCGTCAGCAGGAAGGATTTTTTCTTGACCTTGGTCAGGTATTCCCGTGCAATGACGGTTTTGACAGTTCTGAAATTCATCGTTTATGCCTCCTCCGTTACCAGTTTGATAAAGATGTCGTTCATGCGCGGAAGCAGTTCCTTGAAGGAATTGATCGCGAGCCCCTCGCCGAGCAGGGCGGACAGGGCGGCATTGGCGGTCACGCCGGGCGCCAGGCCCAGGACGGCCGTATGCCGGCCGGCATTGTCCACGTCGGAAAGGACGCTGAAGCAGTCCGCCTGGCTTTCCACGGTCCGGTCTCCCGTATATACCAGTTCGATGTTGTTGTTGCCATGCTGGCGGCGGATCTCATCCACCCCGCCGGTGATGACCAGCCGGGACTTGTTGATCAGGGCGATGCTGTCGCACAGTTCCTCGACGGACTCCATGTTGTGCGTCGACAGGATGATCGTCGCCCCCTCGTCCTTGAGCCGCAGGATCTCCTTGCGGATCAGTTCGGCATTGACCGGGTCGAAACCGGAAAACGGCTCGTCCAGGATCATCAGGGAAGGCTTGTGGACGACGGTCGTAATGAACTGGACCTTCTGGGCCATGCCCTTGGAGAGTTCCTCCACCTTTTTCTTCCACCAGTCCTGGATGCCGAAGCGGACGAACCAGTCCTTCAGGGCGGAACGGGCCTCGGCCGCGGTCATGCCCTTGAGCTGGGCCAGGTACATGGCCTGGTCCCCGACTTCCATCTTGCGGTACAGGCCGCGTTCTTCGGGCAGGTAACCGATTTTCTCCACGTCCCGCTGGGTGATCGGGCGTCCGTCGAAGAAGACTTCACCCCCGTTCGGAATCGTGATACGGTTGATGATGCGGATCAGCGTGGTCTTGCCGGCGCCATTCGGGCCCAGCAGACCGAAAATCTGCCCTTTCGGGACTTCGACGCTGACATGGTCGAGCGCCACCTTCTCGCCGAAATGCTTGCAGATTTCCTTACATTCTATTATTCCCATGGTATATAAAGGTTAACAGGGGCAAATTTAATAAATAATTATTGATTTACAATAAAAATATAAATTAATTCAGTATTTTCGCGACCAATTCGACCAACAGTTGTCCCGGCGTCGCCTCGCCGCTCTCGCCGCCCTTTCCCTTGAAGTCGTATTCTTCAATCAGGGCCAGGACCTGCATGCACTTGCGCAGCGGATAGTTCTGCACGGCCGTATCGTACTCCCGGAAAAAGAACGGATTGACCCCCAGGACCTTGGCTTTCACGTCATTCCCGGGATGCGGATCTTCCTGCAGGAGCGCCTCATACTTGAGGATCCGGTAGAAATGGCCAAACAGCGTAGCCGTGGCCATCGGAAGGGCGAAGCGGGGCGTTTCGGCGATATAGGCCGCGATCTTCAGTGCCTTGGGGGCATTGTGCATGGAAAGTTCCCGCGTCAGTTCGAACACGCTGTACTGCCGGCTGATCCCGACATTCTTCTCGATGTCCGCCACCGTCACGGCCGTCGTCCCCTCCGGCAGGTTCTTCAGCATCTTCTCCGTCTCCAGGGTGATCCGGCCCAGGTCCGTGCCGGTCGACTCGCCCAGCAGCATGGCGGCGTCCGGGGCGATCGACAAACCTTTCTCCCGGTAATACATGGCGATCCACCGGTCGACCTCATAGTCGCGCAGCGCGGCGGAATCCACGACGATGCCATTCTTCAGCACGTTCTTGTACAGGGCTTTCCGCTTGTCCGCACGGGCCCCGTGCAGCAGGATGACCAACACCGTCGAATCCATCGGCTCCTCGCAGTACGTCGCCAGTTCTTCCAGCGACTTCATGCTCTGCGCTTCCTTCAGGACCACAAGCCGGCGGTCCGCCATCATCGGATAACTCCGGGCCTCGGAAGCCACCGTCATGGCATCCGTATCCAGGCCATAGAAGACCGTCTGGTTGAAATCCCGCTCGTAATCCTGCAAGGCATGGGCGATAAGGGCCTCGCACGCCTTGTCCGGATAATAGGGTTCCTCCCCCATCAGCAGGTAGACGGGCGCGAAAACGCCTTCGCGGGCATCCGCGATGATTTTCCTGCACAGGGCATCGGTCTCCATGAATCCGGGATTCTTTGCCATAGGTCCAATTCTCTACAATTTGTCAAAGATAGGAATTTCCGGTCGTTCCGGCAAGGGAGGAGGGCATGAAAAAACCGGAGCCGTGCGGCTCCGGGAAATGGTAAAGGTATGTCAGGGAGCCTGAAGCTCCGGGACGGGGATTATTCGTACCTCTTCTCCTTGTTTCTGACCAGTCTCTCCTTCATGATATCGACGGCCTCGGTAACGGCCTCTTCGAAGGTTTTGGCCGACCGGTCGACCACGAGGGTATCGCTCGGTACGGCGACCTGCAGCTTCACAGCCTTGTTCTCAGGTCTTTCTTCCAGAGAGAGGACAACTTCCACGCTGGTAATGTTGTCGTCGAAACGTTCAATCTTCGAGACCTTCTTCTCCACATAGTCGAGCAGTTTCTGGTCGGCATTGAACTTCAGGGATTGAATTCTAATCTCCATTGTTACCTCCTCTTTTAGCCCGTGGATGGGCATTGTTATACACATTTTTCAACTTCTCGATGCTGTTGTGCGTATAGACCTGGGTGGCGGCCAGGGAAGAATGGCCCAGCAGTTCCTTGATCGAATTCAGGTCCGCCCCTTTGTCCAGCAGCCCGGTAGCGAGCGTATGGCGGAGGACGTGCGGAGACTTCCTTCCGGAAATGCTGCTGACGCTTCCCAACTCCTCACCGACGATCCGCTGGACGGCCATCGGATACAGGCGGGCGCCCTTCTCCGTCACCAGCAGCGGTGCGTCAGCAGGCCTTTTGCTGCCCAGCATCGTTTCAGTCGCTTGTAAATATAAGCAAATTTCGTGACAAAGTGATGCAATCAGTGGAATTTCTCTCATTTTATCCCCTTTGCCCCTGACATGGAGGACCTTCCGGGAGAAATCCACGTTGCTGATATCCAGCGAGATCAGTTCCGCCCGGCGGATGCCGGTCCCATGCAGCAGGGAAACCACCATCCGGCCCAGCCGGCGGCGGTACCATTCCCGGGAGACCTTGTCATCCCCGGTAATCTGGTCCAGGTTCTCTTCGGAGGCGTTGGGGGCCGTCAGGGAGAAATACTCCTCCATCGACGCGGCCCGGTAGAAGACCGGAAGCCGCTTTTCCTGCTTCGGCCGGCTCACCGAGCGGGCCGGATTGGCTTCCAGCAGGCCTTCTTTCATCAGGTAGCGGCCGAAACTGCTCAGCACCGACAGATGCTGGTTGACGGTCCGGGGATTCTCCTTTTTCCCGTCCATCAGCCAGACCTCGTAATTGCGCACGGCCGTCGGGGTCATCGCCCCGAGCAGGCTTTCATCAGAGACTTCGGCGCAGGAATAGTCCGCGAACTGCTGAAGGACCTCGCGGTAGACCGCCTGGGTCCGCGCGGAATAACGCCGGACCGTCGTGATATACTGTATGAACTTGTCGATCAACATTTTACTTGACTGGAGCCAGCCCGTAATCCGCGGCAATCGAGCGCATGTAGGCGTCTGTCGCCTCGAACGTGTTCGCGACCTTTCCGTCCAGGACCGCCTCCTTGATGGCCTCCTTGAGCCGGCCGATCGTATTGCACGGACCGATACCATAGACCTCCATGATATATTCGCCGGTGATCGGATTCTTCCAATTGCGGATGGCATCCTTTGCCTCGACCTCCACCAGTTTTTCGCGGACCAGTTCGAAATTCCGTTTGAGCCGGGCCACCTTGGCCGGATTCTTCGAGGTGATGTCGGCGTTGCACAGCAGCATCAGGTCATCGATCTCGTTGCCGGCATCGAAGAGCAGGCGGCGCACCGCAGAATCCGTCACTTCCTCGTCCACCAAAGCCACCGGACGGTGGTGGAGGCCGACCAGTTTCTGGACGTATTTCATCTTCTCGTTCAGCGGCATCTTGAGCGCCTGGAAGATCTTAGGGACCATCTTGGCACCCACGACCTCATGTCCGTGGAAGGTCCAGCCCGCGGCAGGGTCCCAGCGCTTGGACACCGGTTTGCCAATGTCATGCAGCAGGGCCGCCCACCGGAGCCACACGAAGGGCTCGGTCCGGACCGTCTCGACGAAGCCGCTGCCGTCCTCGACGGGACTGTAATTGTGCAGCCGGCCCTCCGCGATGGCGGCCAGTTCCAGCTGGGCGACATGGTCCACGACCTGGATGGTATGCGAGAAATTGTCCTTGTGTCCCCTGCCCTCAACGGTCTCGACGCCCTTGAGCTTCGACAGCTGCGGCAGGACGTAATCCAGCAGGCCGGTCTCGTCCATCAGGCGGAAACCCATGGACGGATGCGGGGTGATCAGGATCTTGTTGAGCTCTTCGACAATGCGTTCCTTGGAGAGGATTTCCATCCGGTCCTTCATCCGCCGCATGGCGTCCAGCGACTCCGGGACGATGGTGAAGGTCATCTCCGGCGTGCTGAGCTTGGTGGCGAAACGGATCGCCCGCAGCATCCGGAGTGGGTCGTCGCTGTAGGTGATGTCCGGATCCAGCGGGGTGCGGATGATGCCGGCAGCCAGGTCCCGGATCCCGCCGAACGGGTCGACCAGGGCGCCGAAATCCTCGCGCTGCAGGCTGAAAGCCATGGCATTGATCGTGAAATCCCGGCGTTTCTGGTCGTCTTCCAGCGTCCCGTCCTCCACAATCGGCTTGCGGGAATCCCGCTGGTAAGACTCTTTCCGGGCGCCGACGAACTCGACCTCCGTACCATGGTACCGGAGCATGGCCGTTCCGAAATTCCGGAATACGGAAACATGGCAGTTGTGATGCTCCGTTTCGCGGACATGCTCCGCCACGGCCTCCGCGAGGGCGATGCCGCTCCCTTCGACCACGATATCGATGTCGTCGTTGGAGCGTCCCAGGAAACAATCCCGCACATAACCGCCGATGACGAAAGCACGCACGCCCGTCTTCCCCGCCACTTCGCTGACCAGGGAGAAGACCGGATGGTCCAGAAATCCGCTTGTAATCGTCGCCATAGGAAAATCCGCTCCGGAAGGAACCGAAGCGGATGCAAAGATAACGAAAAACCGGGATTTATGGAAAAACGGACGGCGGTCAGGCGAGCATTTCTTCCCAGGTTGGTGCCTGGTCCAGGAAGACGAAGGCATCGCCCTCCCGTTTACAGAGCAAGGTCTTTGAGCCGTTGGTCAGGACGACATAACGGACATCCAGGATCCGGTTGTAGCGGAGCGCTTGGTCCAGGACCTCCCGGGTCAGTTCTACTTCCGGACGCTTGCATTCCACGACCATAAGCGGCCGGGCCTGACGGTCATGCACCACGATATCGGCACGGTATTCCTTCCGCTTCTGACCGGACAATCCTCCCACGTCGGCCCCGAACCGCAGCCCCACCTCGCTCATCATCATGTGCAGAGGGACCCCCATCTGTTCATGCAGGACCTTGATAAACCATTGCCTCACGCCTTCTTCGGGCGTGAGGGCAACGGATTTCTTTCTGAGAGGATCCCAGATCACTTATTTCAGGAAGTTGTGCGACGCGCACATCGCCTCCGGATTGAGGGCGGCGTCGAGCTTCTCCTTCGTCATGAGGCCCTTCTCGAGGACGATGTCATAGACGCTGCGGCCGGTCTGGAGGGCTTCCTTCGCGACCTTCGTGGAGTTCTTGTAGCCGATGTACGGGTTGAGGGCCGTGACGATACCGATGGAATTGATCACCATCTGGTGGCAGTGCTCGGCATTGACGGTGATTCCTTCGATGCACTTGACACGCAAGGTCTCCATGGCGTTGGTCAGCCAGGTGATGCTCTCGATGATGGACTCGGCGATGACCGGCTCCATGACGTTCAGCTGCAGCTGGCCGGCTTCGGCGGCGAGGGCGACGGTCATATCGTTGCCGATGACCTTGAAGCAGACCTGGTTGGTTACCTCAGGGATGACCGGATTGACCTTGCCCGGCATGATGGAGGAACCCGGAGCCATCGGCGGCAGGTTGATTTCATGCAGGCCGCAGCGCGGACCGGAAGCCATCAGGCGGAGGTCGTTGCAGATCTTGGAGAGCTTGACAGCCAGACGCTTCAGGGCGCCGGAGTAGCTGACATAAGCACCGGTATCCGGGGTCGCCTCGATCAGGTCGGGTGCCGCGAGGAAATCATCGCCGGTCAGTTTGGTCATGTATTCCGTGCACAGTTGCGCGAAACCCGGGACGGCGTTCAGGCCAGTACCGATGGCGGTGCCGCCCATGTTGATCTCATGCAGGAGCTTGACATTGCGGTCCAGGTTGGCGAGTTCCTCTTCCAGGTTGTTGGCGAAGGCGTTGAATTCCTGACCGGAAGTCATCGGAACGGCATCCTGGAGCTGTGTGCGGCCCATCTTGATGATATCCTTGAATTCCTCGCCCTTGGCGCGGAACGCGGCGATCAGCTTGGTCAGGTTCTCGACCAGGTGCTTGTTCATGCGGATGAAGGTATAACGGAAGGCCGTCGGATAGGCGTCGTTGGTCGACTGGGCGCAGTTGACATGGTCGTTCGGAGAGCAGAACTGGTATTCACCCTTATTGTGACCCATGATCTCCAGGGCACGGTTGGCGATGACCTCGTTGGCGTTCATGTTGACGGAAGTACCGGCACCTCCCTGCATCATGTCCACCGGGAACTGGTCGCGCAGCGATCCGTCGATGATTTCCTTGCAGGCGGCGCAGATCGCGTCGGCGATCTTGCGGTCCAGCACGCCCAGGTCGGCGTTGGCGGCCGCGGCAGCCCACTTGACATAGGCGATGGCGACCACGTAATCCGGATAGTCGCTCATCTTGGCGTTGGAAATCTTGTAATTATTGATGGCGCGCTGTGTCTGGACACCATAATAGGCATCGGCCGGAACCTGAAGTTCGCCGAGAAGGTCGGATTCGACCCTGTACTTGAGTTCACTCATGATAA
>JAFUUB010000105.1 GCA_017483985.1 Bacteroidales bacterium
AGGGCAGGATGTGCCGGTAGTAGGGGAGGGACACGGCGGACAGGGTCATGCCGTGGGTGGCGTCGGTATAGGCGCCGATGCTCTGGCCGATCATGTGGACCATCCAGTCCTGGGCCTTGCCCATCTTGGTCATGGTGTTGAGGGCCATGGTGGCCGTCCACATGATGTTGCTCCGGGCCTCATAGTCCTCGGGCGTCACGACGGCGATGCGGGAGCTGTGGACCAGCGAGCGCATCAGGGCTTCCGCGATGTAGTCGGAGGTATTGTCATCCTCTCCGGAAAAATACTGTTCCATCAGGTGGGACATGATGTCGAAGATGCCGGCGACCATCTGGTAGCGGGGGACGGTGTAGGTGAATTCCGGATTGAGGACGGAGAATTTGGGGAAATTCGCCGGGCCGAACACCTTTCCGAGCTTGAGCTTCTGCGCGTGGTTGGTGATGACCGAGCCGCCGTTCATCTCGCTGCCGGTCCCGACCATGGTCAGGACGCAGCCGACGGGAATGAGCCGGCAGGAGGGGTTCTCCTCGCGGAGGTAGTACTTGTCCCAGGGGTCGGTCTCGCACCAGGCGGAGGCCGCCACGCCCTTGGCATAGTCCACGACGGAGCCGCCGCCGACGGCGAGGATCAGGTCCACGTCGTTCTCGCGGGCGATCCGGGCGCCTTCATACAGTTTTTCAACCGTGGGGTTCGGCATGACGCCGGGATCCTCGAAGACCTGCTTGCCGGTATTGTGCAGGATTTCGATGACCTGGTCGTAGATGCCGTTTCGTTTGATGGAGCCGCCGCCGTAGCAGAGCATCACGCGGGGACCGTACTGGACCAGTTCCGCGGCCAGGAGTTTCAGGGAAGCCTTGCCGAAGATCAGTTTGGTCGGATTGTAGAAGGTAAAGTTTCCGAGCATGGGTATCAAAGATTAAGGATGCCGCAAATTACGAAAAATGCGGCATCCTTGCAAGTTCCGGCAGGCGTCTATTCGCCCGTGATGATCCGTTTGTTTTCTTCGTAGGCTTCCTGCAGGTCGATGCCGAAGCGCTCTCCGATGCGGCGGGCACCCTCTTCGCGGATGCGTTCCCGGTTGCGGATGATCCAGTTCTCCAGGGAGACGGCCGCCATGGCCAGGACGAAGTAGACGACGGTCTGGATGGTCAGGGCGATCATCTGGTCGTGGGCCGTGGCCAGGTCTCCGCCGGCGGCGCTCATGTTGATATACGCCTGCACGCCGAAGGTCGACGGGAAGATGTGCGAGAAGACTTTCCAGAAACCGGGGATGGCGGCGGAAGGCCAGGAGGTGCCGGTCAGGAAGAGGCAGATCGGGGACATGAACAGGAACAGGACGAAGACCGTCTCGCGTTTCGTGATCAGGGTGCTCCAGGTCATGCTGAAGAATACGCAGTCGGTCACGAAGAACAGCAGGAGTAGCAGGATGTCCCAGAAGTCTCCGCGCTGCGGCAGGCCGAAGATGGCCGGCACGATGTACGCGACATACATGCCGATGCCCATGTACAGGATCCAGTAGGCGGCGCCCCGGCCGAGTACGACCCGGCCCACGCCGTGGCCTTGCAGCCGGTCCGGCAAGGAGGCGAAGCTCCGGTTCTGCTCACGCATGGTGCCGGCGAGCAGGGACATGCCGTAGAACAGGGTCTGCTGGATGATGAGCATCAGGATGGCCGACAGCAGGAAGAAGCTGTAGGAGAAGGCACTGTTATATGGGTTGTTCTCCTCGTAGGGCAGCGGATGGACCAGCTGTTCCGCCTCGATGCCGGTGAATCCGGCGGCGGCGTACCGCTCGATCTGGATCTGCCCGATCTCGTGCAGCATGACATGGTTCGCCGCCATCAGGGCGTTCTTGTAATAGAGGAACGTGGACATGTCGCAGTAGACCGACAGGGTCGCCGTCTCCATCCGGGCGATTTTCTCTCCGAAATCCCGCGGGAAGAGGACGATGCCGTTGACCTTACGCTCCTGCATCAGCCGCTCCGCCTCTGCTATGTTCAGGCAGCGGTAGGCGACCCGGACCTCCCGTGTCGCGTCCATCTCGCGGATGTAGCGGCGGCTTTCGCTGCAGGACGCCTCGTCGACCACGGCGATCGGGGTGTCCTCGAGGATGCCGTTGAGGTAGACGACGTTGTACAGCAGCGGATAGGCGAGTCCGGCCACGAAGAAGATCAGCAGCACTCCGCCGTCGCGGAAAATGCCTTTCAGTTCATGGATGCCGATTTCCCAGGCATCACGGAACCAGTTGTGGAAATAGGAATTCTTCATGATGCGTCAGTTTGTCGGGAAATTCTGGTTGATGAACGCGCCCCTCAGCCGCGGCAGCACCGCCAACGGGAGGAACAGGAAGAGCAGCATGTGGACGACTTCCTGCCACCATCCGGCGAAGCCGGCGCCGAAGATGACTTCCTGGACATAGAACAGGTAGTAATGGCGCAGCGGGAAGGCGGCGGACAGCCCCTGGACGTACGGCGGCAGCGCCTCGACCGGCAGGGTGAAACCCGTCAGGGAGAAAGCCAGCACGCTGTACAGGGCGCCGATGCTCAGGGCCAGGCGCGGGACCGGCAGGCAGCCCAGGATGAAGATGGCGACCGACTCGGAGGACAGGACCAGCAGGACGATGTTCAGGAACATGTTCCAGATGGACCCGGCGATGGGGAAGTGCATCCAATGGTAGAGCAGCACGACCAGGATCAGGCCGATTCCGGAAAACAGCAGGGTGTAGATGACGAGTTTTCCGAGCAGGGCGTCGAGCATGGAGCCGCCGGCGGTCTGGACCAGGTGCCGGGAGGTGCCGTATTTGAGTTCGGCCCCCAGGGAATAGATCAGCACGATGATGATGATCAGTTCCAGCATGGCCGGGAGCAGGATGTTGGTCAGGTAATAACCGTAGTTGGTCGTCACGTTGCCGATCTGGTGCGTATCGATGTCGATCGGCCGGATCCGGCCCATGATCTCCCGTTCATTGACGCCCTTGGCCCGGAGAACCTGTCGCTGGACGGCGCCGCCGGTGAGGTTGACCATCGTCAGGATGTCCTTGTAGGCCAGGGCACCGCCGACGAAATACAGACCGTTGAGATAATACGTGAAGGTCGGGCGGCGGTTGGCGCTCACATCGGCGTACATCCCTTCCGGAATGACGCAGATGGAGGTGACCTTGCCGCTCATCATCGCTTCCCGGGCTTCTTCGAAATTGCTGAACTGCACGACCCGGCCGAGCTGGGTGGCGTCCAGTTGCTGCACGAAGTTCCGGGACATGGACGAATGGTCGTTGTCCACGACCCCGATCGGGAGGTCATGCGGCAGTCCGTCCCGGAAGAAGGTCAGGAAGAAGATGGCGCAGAAGGCGATGGTGCCGACGGAACCGAGGAAGTAGACCGGTCTCCGGATCCAGATCCTCACTTCCCGGCGGACCACCGCCCAGATATTTTGCCAGACTCCCATGTCTTATCTCCTTGCGTCTTTGAGGATGGCGGTCATGCCGGGATAGATTCCCTCGACCGTCTCATTCGGGACGGCGCGGACCTCGAAGGTCTTGGCGTCGTACATGCCGGTCTCCTTGGTCGCCTTCCAGGTCGCATAGGACTCGCGGACGGCGCGGTAGTTGACCGTGGCTTCGATCACTTTCCCGTCCAGGGCGGGG
Source organism: Bacteroidales bacterium (assembly GCA_017483985.1). The sequence goes on from JAFUUB010000105.1 coordinate 3,641, forward strand.
ATCTCCACCCGGATGACGTCGCCCTGCTTCAGGCCGTGCAGGTAGTCCTCACGGACATTGAAGGTGAACCAGATGTCCCCGAGGTCGGTGACGATCATGATCGGGGAGCCCTGTCCCACCAGCTCGCCGACCTTCGGGAAGGTCGCGGAGATGATGCCGTCGGCCGGGGAGGTCAGGTACAGCTCACCGAGGTAGCCTTCGACTTCCTGCAGGGCGCCGTTGGCACGGTCCACCAGGGCCTGCGCGGCTTCCTTGTCTTCAGCACGGGCGCCGGCGACGGCCATGTCATACTGGCTCTTGGCCGCCTTGGCCTGGGCGACGGAAGCGTCGTACTTGGCCTTGGTCTCATCGTATTTCTGGGCGGAGATGACCTTCTGGTCATAGAGCTTCTGGACGCGGTCGAAGGATTTCTTCATGACATCCTCCTGCACGAGGGCCTGCTGCCAGAGTTCATAGGCACCGGTGATCTGTTCGCGACGGGCGCCGTTCTGGGCCATGCGGTTCTGGGCCTTGGCGGCATTGACCGCACCCTGGGCCTGCGCCAGTTTCGCGCGGACCTCCGGGGAATCGATGAAGACGACGGTGTCGCCTTTGTGGACCATCTGTCCCTCACGGACATAGAGCTCTTCGACACGGCCCGGCACCTTGCCGGAAACGCGGTATTCGCTGGCCTCGACTTCGCCCTGGATGACCAGGGGTTTCGGCTTGGAGACGAACCAGCCGATGACGGCGATGAGGATGATGATGGCGATCAGGGCAATGATGCCGATGACGAGATTGTAGTTTTTCTTGGACATATCTATACTTTTTTATTCTTCAACATGGTAATTGCCTTCGGCCTTTCCGAGGGCCACCTGGTTCATCTGGAGTTCGATGCCCGCATCGATGTATTCGCTGTGGGCCTGGAGCCAGGCCGTCTGGGCGGCGAGGGCGACATTGGTCTCGACGACGCCGGCCTCGAAACCGATGGTCGCCTTGCGCAGGTTCTCCTCGGCATTCTCGAGGTTGCTCTCCGCCATGGCCAGTTTCTCCTCCGCTTCGGTGCGCTGCTTGCGCAGCTGGGTCACCTGCAGGCTGATCATCTCCCGTGCATCCTCCAGCTGGGTGCGGTACAGGGTCGCCTCTGCCTTGGCCTTCCGGGTCTTGTTGACGGCCTCGAAGCCATGGAAGATCGGGATGTTGACCAGGACCCCGGCGTTCCACATGCCGCCGAATTCCTTCTGGTAGCTGTGGTAGAGGTTGGGGTTGGTGACCAGGTAGTTGGCCATGAGGATGACCTTGGGCATCATGTCCGCGCGGGCGACGTTGACCTTGCCGTCGTAGATCTGGGCGGCCAGCTCGAGGCTGCGGGTCTCGGGACGGTCGGCGTAGATGGATTCCATGTCCTTGACGGGACCGGCCTGCGGTACCGGGATGTCGTTCAGCTTCTCATCCGCCAGGGTGATTTCGCTGTCCAGCGGCAGGCCGATCCGCTGGCAGAGCAGCATCTTGGCGAGGGTCAGGCCGTTGCGGGCCTTGGTGCGGAGCATGTCCGCTTCATTGGCCTTGACCTTGATCTGCAGGCCGTCGGATTCGGTGGAAACGCCTTCGTCGATGGCGATCTGGACGTCCCGTTCCATCTGGTGGAGCAGGTCGGCATAGGCTTCCGCCAGTTCGAGCTTGTTGGCCACGGAGACGATCTGCCAGTAGCTCTGGTCGACATCGACCAGCATTTCCTGGTATTTCTGGTCATACTGGGTCCGGGCGAGTTCTTCGGCCAGCCGGGCGATCCGGTTGGCGGCGATGATCTTTCCGCCCATGAACACCGGCTGCTGCAGGCTGACGACGCCTACATATATATTTTCAATGTCGATGGTGAAAGCGTGGTCGATATCGCTGCCGATCTGGTTGATGGCCTGGGAATAGTCCATCCCCTGGAGTTTCTGGACCAGCTGGAGGAAATCCGGGTTCTGCAGGAGCTGCTGCGCCAGTTCGGGGTTGGACTGGATGGCCTGCATGGCTTCGGCCATGGCCTGTTCTTTCATGCCGTGGATCGTCGTTCCCATACCGGTGAGACCGGTGCTGACATTCTCCGGCAGCAGGTTCAGGTTCCTTCCGTTGTGGAGCCAGGCTCCGGTCGCGCTGATGCTCGGGAAATAGTTGGCCAGGGCGATCTTCCGGTCATAACCGGCCATTTCGACTTTGGTGCGGGCCTGGCTCAGTTCTTTGTTGTTCTCGAGGGCCATCTGGCGGCACTGCTCGAGGGTGAGGGTCTGCTGGGCCGCCATCCCGAAGGAAAGCAGGGTCAGCAATGCAAGGGTCATTCCTATTTTTTTCATTGTTCTGAATATTGTCTTTTTGTCAGGGGGGCACGGCGCCGCGGAGGACTCCCGGGCCGGGGTCTGACTCCTGCAAAAAAGTTGCCTATTTTACCCTATTTATGAGCCGAAACGCCGTCATTTATTATAAAAAGGTCGAAAATTGCGAAAAATTGCGATATTTGCAGTATGTTTGTTTTTACTTGAAACGTTATAATCTATCATACGATGGAAGCCTCCATGCAGACCTTCGACATAAAAAAGTTCATGAAACTGTTTCCCGGTGTCTACGATGCACAGCTGGGGAACGATTTCTTCATCGCGGACATCACCCGTCCGGGCGACTATTCCGCCCTCAGCTATCCCTGCCGTTTCGACGGCTACATGGCGGTTTTCTGCCTGAAGGGCGACCTGGACCTGGACATCAACCTCCATACGTTCCACATGCAGGAAAATTCTCTGCTTTTCTGCATTCCCGGCCATATCTTCCGGGTTGCGCGGTTTGATGAAGACAGCACGGTGGAGAAGCATTTCGTGGTGGTCGCCATGTCCAAGGAATTCACTTCGGGCATCCATATCGATTTCCAGCGCCTGTTCTCCGAGGGGATTTCCCTGCTGGCCAGTCCGGGTGTGGTGCTGGACGGCGAGGAACTGGATATCTGCAGCCGGTACCTGTCGCTGGCCATCAAGGTGCTGGATGTGCCTTTCCCCAACCAGAAGGAGGCGCTCAGCTCGCTGATTTCCTCCTGTTTCTATGTATTGGGCTCCATCGTCAGCCGCCGTCTCTCCGAGGCAAAGAAGGAACCCCGCGGCCAGTCCGCCCGGGCACGCATGGTCTTCGAACAGTTCATCAAACTCGTGACGGAGCACCATTCGTCCCAGCGGAACATGGCCTTCTATGCCCAGCATCTCTGCCTGACCCCGAAATACCTGTCCAAGCTGGTCAAGCAGGTCAGCGGCCGCAGCGCCCCGGACTGGATCGATTCCTTCGTCATCCTCGAGGCCAAGAACATGCTGAAGTATTCCGACGCTTCCATCAAGGAGATCGTCTACCACCTGCACTTCCCGAACCAGAGCGTCTTCTATAAGTTCTTCAAGTCCCATACGGGCCTGACGCCGTCTGAATACCGCAACAGCTGACATGTTCCCGCTTTCGTCCCCCCTGACCCTCCGCCAGCTTGACACCGTCGGCTACAAGGAGACCCCGCCGATGCCGGCCCGCGCGTATGCCGGCTGGTCGCTGTTGTACCTGATTTCCGGAGAAGTGCTGGTCAATGCCATGGACACGGCTTTCCTGGTGCATGCGCACGCCGCCCTGCTGATTCCTCCGGGCGTGCCGTTCCGGGTGGAATGGTACCGCAACAGCATCGGCTATATCGGTGGTTTCGAGGAACCTGTCCTCAAAGACCGGGGCTACCGGGTGCTCCAGGACGCGCGGCCGGTCCGCGTGTCGTTCCGTGCGGAGGACGAAGGCTTCATGGATGAACTCATGCTGAAGCTGTTCCGCGACCAGGCCCGCCGGGGCCCGGCCTCCGCCTGCCTGGACGTCTTCCTGCAGGAAGTGGATGTCCTGCTTCCCTCCGCCGTGCGGAACTCCCTGAGCAATACCTTCCTGGACCGGGTCTTCGACCGCTCCCGGCCCATCGGGACCGTCTCCTCCCATGCGGCGGCGCTGCAGGTCTCGCCCAATTATCTCAACCGCTGCGTAAAAGCCCATACCGGCCGCAGTGCCCGCGAGTGGATCGACATCTCGCGCCTCGGTCTGGCCCAGCAGCTCCTGCGGCGGAAAGACCTGGCCATCATTGATATTGCTACGCAGGTAGGGCTGGAGGACCAATCCTATTTCTCCCGCTTCTTCAAGCGTCAGACGGGGATGACGCCCTCCGAGTATCGTGCTGAATTGTCCTAATCCCGTCAGAATAATCCTAAAATCATTGTCCGTCATGACGTAATTTTGCGTCGTGAAGTGGATAGCGACCCTGTTGATTTTCCTGCTCTCAGTTGGGACGAGGGCGGAAACCCCGGATACGGAAGTGTCGGACACCTTGTCCGCAGCTACCGTAGCGGCATCCATGAAGTTGCCCCTCCGGCTGGACCGGCTCGCATCCCCCTTCACATCGGCCTTTGTAATGGAGATGGAACAGAGGGGTCTGGGCAGTCCCCGGGCCCTCTCTGCCATCGTACCGAACCTCCACATCCCGGATTACGGCTCGGCCATGACTTCCTCGGTCTATCTGCGCGGCTTCGGCTCCCGCATCGACAACCCGGTCCTCGGCCTGTATATCGATGATATACCGGTCCTGGACAAGAACCTCTACGATTTCGATTTCCTGGACATCCGCCGGGCGGACCTGCTGCGCGGGCCGCAGGGTACCCTGTACGGCCGCAATGCGATGACCGGCGTACTGAGCCTGGCGACTTTGGGCCCTTCCGTCTGGCAGGGCGGCCGGGCAGCGGCGGAATACGGTTCCGGCGGGACCTTCTCCGCCCGGGCTTCCTGGTATGGGGACCGGATCGGCATAGCAGCAGGTTTCCGTCATACGGACGGCTTCTACACCAATGAATTTGACGGAAAGAAGGCCGATCCGTCCGACGCCGTATCGCTGCGGCTTCGCCATGAGCGCCGCCTCCGGGAGGACCTGCAGCTGGACCAGACCCTGTCCGCTTCCTGGCTGAAGCAGGGCGGATGGCCTTACCGGCAGTCTGTCGGCGGGGAAGTGCTCCCCGTGCAGTATAACGATGGCTCGGCCTACCGGCGGATCTCCGTGCTGGCCGGCAACAAACTGGTCTGGAAGCGGGAACGCTATACCCTGCACAGCATGACGAGCCTTCAGGGACTGTTCGACCGGATGGACATCGACCAGGATTTCACGACGGCTTCGATGTTCACCCTGACCCAGCGCCAGCGGCAGGGCGCCCTGACCCAGGAGATGGTTTTCAAGCCCGTGCCGAAGGTCTCCTGGTGGGACAGCCAGAGCGGCGTATTCGCCTTTGTCCGGTACAATGCCATGCATGCGCCCGTCCGGTTCAAGGAGGACGGTATCCGGACCCTGATCCTGGACAATGCCAATGCCCATATCCCGGCCTATTTCGGGAAACTGGCCTTCGATGAAAACGAATTCGTCATCGGCAGCGATTTCGGCCTGTTCTCCTACAATGCCGCCCTGTACCACGAATCCTATTTCACCTTCGGCCGCTGGTCCCTGACCGCCGGGGTGCGGATCGACCATGAGGGCAACCATATGTCCTATGACAGCCAGGCCCTGGTGCATTACCGCCTGACGGGGACGATGTCGGACGGAACGCCGCTCATGCCGTCGTCACGGTCTTTTGAGACGGTTTACGAGGGCGATCGCGACCTGTTTTATTTCCAGGTCCTGCCCAAGATCTCCGCGCTGTATGATTTCGGGGAGGCTCAGGCCTGGGCGACGGTTTCAAAGGGATATAAATCCGGCGGTTTCAACACCCAGCTTTTCTCCGATATCCTCCAGGGACAGATGATGGACGGCATGATGGCGGACATGGGGGTGCACCTGGACGGGGCAGGCGAGGGTACGACCGCTTCGAAGACCGCGTACAAGCCCGAGACCAGCCTGAGCGCTGAGATCGGGGGTCGCTACGCCCACGGCGGCGTGCGCCTGTCCGGCTCGTTGTTCTACATCCTGTGCCGCAACCAGCAGATTACCGTCTTTCCCCCCGGGAAGAATACGGGCCGCATGATGGCCAATGCCGGGCGTTCGGTTTCCTACGGGGCCGAAGTGGAAGCGGCGTATACCCACGGCGGGCTCTCCCTTTCCGGAGCCTGGGGGTATGCCCATGCCGCGTTCCAGGACTATTCCGACGGGAACAGCGACTATGCCGGCTGCCGGATCCCCTATGCGCCGGAGCATACCCTGTCCCTGCGGGGAAGCTACCGTTTCGACTTTAGCGGCCGCCGCGTCCGTTCCCTGACGGTGGGCCTGGACGGGAGCGGCGTGGGCCGGATCTGGTGGAACGAGGACAATTCCCTCAGCCAGCCCTTCTATCTGCTCATGGGCGCGGACGTGACCCTTTCCTTCGAACATTTCGACCTGTTCTGCACGGGTGCCAACCTGTTGGACCGGGAATACGATACGTTCTATTTCAAATCTGTCGGCAACAGTTTTTTCCAGCGGGGCAAACCGCGGCGGCTGTCGGCCGGCGTGCGTGTGACATTTTAAACTTACAAATAGAGATGAAAAAAGTATTGATGCTGCTGGCAGCCGCTGCGCTGCTGGTTTCCTGCGGGAAAGACAACAAGGATGAAAATCCTGCGAATGAATTTGCCGGAGCCACTTACTCCGGGACGGTTTCCGTCGTCTACAAAGGGGAAACCGTGGAAACGCCGAACGTGACCATTGATGCGATGGTCGAGGAGAATGCGACGACGATGGACCTGCTGTTCCACCAGATCCAGTTCGTGCCCGCCATGCCGGCGATGGATGTCATGGTCCCCGGAATCCCTTTTACCATCGATGCGGCCGGGAAGGTGACCTTCGGCGGTGAAGACATTATCCCGACCACCTACCCCAATCCGATGCCGGTCGAGCGGTACAAAGTTTCAGGATTTACCGGGACGATCGAGGGTGATAAAATCTCCTTCTCCCTGAACTTCGGTGCCTTCCCGACGTCTTATACAGGTACGGAAACGAAGTAGACGGTACCCACAAACAATTGATTTAACACGAAATGAAAAATTTTCCTTAAAAATTGTAAGAAAAAATTTGCACAAAACGATTTAAAGGCGTACCTTTGCATCCGGACATTCGAAAAGTTTTTTTCATGTCTATTTGTTAAGTTCGTTTTATATACGGGCCGGAGTTTTGGGGAAAGCTCCGGCCTTTCTTATTTTAATCATCTCGCTGACGCTTCGCCACGCGGCTGGAGCCGCTTTGGATAAGAGGGTTTGGGGGTATGGTGCGATTTTTCGGGCGGACTGATATTTTTCTGAAATTTTTTAATAAATTTGTACAATTGTCGCTTGAAAGCGACGATGGTTACTGACCCCGAAATCTTAATACTAAAACATAAACAAAAACACAATGACACAAAAATCCAACAGCAATCTGGTGGCCATCATCACCATGATGTTCCTCTTCGCGATGATTTCCTTCGTCACGAACATGGCCGCCCCGTTCGGCAGCATTTGGGAGCAGCATTACAGCTGGGCCCGTATGATGGGTAACATGATGAACTTCGCGGCTTATCTCTTCATGGGTATTCCCGCGGGTGTCATGATTACGAAAATCGGTTACAAGAAGACCGCCCTCGTCGCGCTTTGCCTCGGTTTTATCGGCATTGCCGTGCAGCTGATCTCCAGTAAGATGGATGTCAACTCCATCAGCACCTATGTGGTGTATCTGCTGGGTGCTTTCATCTGCGGCTTCTGCGTCTGTATCCTCAACACCGTGGTCAATCCGATGCTGAACCTTCTCGGCGGCGGCGGCAACCGCGGCAACCAGCTCGTCCAGACCGGTGGTTCCCTGAACTCCCTCGCCGGTACGCTGACTCCGATGCTCGCCGGTGCGATGATCGGTACGATCACGGCGGACACCACCCTCGGCTCCGTTTCCCCGCTGCTGCTGATCGCCCTCGCCATTTTCGCCATCTCCTTCGTCATCGTGTGGTTCACGAAGCTGAATGAGCCTGAGACTGAGAAGATGGATGTCATGGCCGGCGTGAAAGGTGCGCTCCAGTATCGTCACCTTGTCCTCGGTATCATCGCCATCTTCTTCTATGTCGGTATCGAGGTCGGTATCCCGGGCCAGCTCCTTTCCTATCTCGGCACTCCGGGCGGCGTGCTTGGAAACATGGCTGTCGCCGGCACCATTGCCGCCATTTACTGGCTGCTGATGCTGATCGGCCGTTTCACGAGCTCCCTGATCTCCGGAAAGGTTTCTCCCCGTACCCAGCTTACCGCGATGACCGCCCTGGCCATCCTGCTGCTTGTCATCGCCATCTTCATGCCTGAAAGCCAGCATATGGTCCTCCGTGGCGCCGAAGTTCCGACCAAGGTGCTCTTCATCATCCTCTGCGGTATCTGCACCTCCATCATGTGGGGCGTCATCTTCAACCTGGCGACCGAAGGCCTCGGCAAATACACGGCTTCCGCTTCCGGTCTTTTCATGACCATGGTCGTCGGTGGTGGCCTGATGCCGCTCATCCAGGACCTGCTCGCCAAGAAGATCGGTGACATCAACAGCTACTGGCTCGTCATCGCCATGCTCGTTTATATCCTCTACTTCGCCATCTCCGGATCGAAGGTTAAGAAAGCATAATTATCCCAATATATGGCACAAGAACTTGTAATCGGAATTGATGTAGGTGGACAGACCACCAAATGCGGCGTCGTCGACGCCCGCGGTACCGTGCTTGCACAGACTGTCATCCGCTCGGATACCTATACCACCGTCGAACCCTATATCGCCGAACTGGCGGAAGCCCTGAAGCGCATCATCGTCGAGGCGAAGGGAGAAGGCCTGATCCGTGGCATCGGCGTCGGCGCTCCGAACGGAAACTATTATACCGGTAACATCGAGAACGCCGTCAACCTGACCTGGGGCGGCACGCATGTGATCGAATTCGCGAAGCTTCTCTCCGACGCGATGGACGGCATCCCGGTCTCCCTGACCAATGATGCAAATGCCGCCGCCATGGGCGAAATGACCTACGGCGCCGCCCGCGGTATGAAGAACTTCATCATGATTACCCTCGGCACCGGCGTCGGTTCCGGTATCGTCATCGACGGCAAGATGGTCTACGGCCATGACGGCTTCGCCGGCGAACTCGGCCACACCTGCGCCGTCCGCCACAACGGCCGCGTCTGCAACTGCGGCAAGACCGGTTGCCTGGAGACCTACTGCTCCGCCATCGGTATGGCCCGCACGGCCCGCGAGTGGCTCGAAATGAGCGACGAACCGTCCCTGCTCCGCAGCCTCGACAAGATCACCTCGAAGGATATCTATGATGCTGCCAAGGAAGGTGACAATCTGGCCCTCAAGCTCTTCGACTTCACCGGCCGCATGCTGGGCGAAAAGCTCGCCGACTTCATCGAGTTCTCCGCTCCGGAGGCGATCGTTCTCTTCGGCGGCCTGGCCCGCAGCAAGGAGTTCCTCACCGAGCCGATCCTCAAGGCCATGAACGAGAATGTCCTGCCGCTCTGGCGCGGCAAGGTCAAGCTGGTTTACTCCCAGCTCAAGGAGTCCGATGCCGCCATCCTCGGCGCTTCCGCCCTCGCTTGGGAACTGTAGACTTTCCAGACCTATCCAAAAGAACCTGTCCGGTTCTGTCGACATTGGCTCCCAAAAAGGGAGGGGACCCACTAAGTGGGGAGGATCGACAGAACCGGACAGGTTCTTTTGGATTTATTACTCCGGCTCGTCCGAAAAGACGGTCCGGGCGGGTTTCCGCATGTTGTAGGTGCTGCTCATGACGGCGCCGTAGGCTCCGGCGCTGCGCAGGGCGACGAGGTCGCCCCGGCGGGTGAGGGGCAGGGTCCGGTCCTCGGCGAAGAGGTCCGTGGTCTCGCAAACGGGACCGACGACATCGTAAAGCCGGAGCTCATCCGATTCGTACGTGAGGTTCTCGATCTTGTGATACGCCCCGTAGAGGGCCGGCCGCAGCAGGTCGTTCATGCCCGCATCCAGGATGACGAAACTCTTCCGCTCGCCTTCCTTGACAAAGATTACGCGGCTGACCAGCGAGGCGCACTGGGCCACGAGCGCGCGGCCCGGCTCGACATGGATCTGCTGGTCCGGGCGATGCCTCAAATGCTCCGTCAGGGTCTGGAACCAGAGTCCGAACTCCGGGATGGCATGGCTGTCCGGATTGTAATAATCCACCCCCAGGCCGCCACCCAGGTCGATGTTGTCGACCCGCAGCCCCTGGTTCTCGAAATGGCTGACAATCCCGTTCGCGCTGATGCATTCATGCGTGAACACATTCTCCACGTCCGTGATCTGGGACCCGATATGGAAATGCAGTCCCTTGAAATTCAGATTCTTGCTCGACTTGAACAGGGCGATGACCCGGTCCATGTCCTTCTTCGGGATGCCGAACTTGTCCATCTCCAGGCCGGTCGTGATGAACCGGTGCGTATGGGCGTCCACATCCGGATTGATCCGGACGGAAACATTCGCTTTCAGCCCCAGCCCGCCGGCCAGCTGTTCCAGGGTCTCGAGCTCCTCAATGGACTCGCTGTTGAACGAACCGATTCCGGCGCACAGGGCATCGCGCAGCTCCTCATCGGTCTTTCCGACGCCGGCAAAGACGATTCTCTCCGCCGGAAAGCCATGCTCCAGCGCATACAGGACCTCGTTCCCGCTGACGCAGTCCGCCCCCAGGCCGGCCGCAGCGATGTAATCCACGAGCCGCGGTTCGGCGTTGGCCTTGATCGAATAATGCACCAGGACCCCGTATTCGGCCGACAGGGCCGCCACCGTATCGATTGTCCGGCGGAACAGGTCCATGTCATAGTACCAGAAGGGGGTCTGTACCGTCCGGAGGTCCTTTATGTTCTTGAGTTTAAGCATGATTCTCGAAAAGATACTGGTGGATCTGGCGGACGGTGTCCCGGCAGATGTCCCGGTCCACGACGACGCTCAGGTTGATAAAGGTCGCTCCCTGGGAAATCATGTGGATGCCCCGTTTTCCGATGGCCTTGGACAGGGCGGAGAGCAGGTCGGCCTCGGCATGGAGGTTCTTGCCGATAACGGAGACCTGCGCCTTGTCGCGGTCGACGGTCACTTCCGCGAATTCCGACAGCTCCCGGACGACGGCCGTCGTATTGACGTTGCCGTCCACGGTGACGGAAATGGTCGCTTCCGAAGTGCTGATCAGGTCCACGGCAACCTTGTGGGCGCTGAAGACGCTGAAGACCCGGGCCAGGAAGCCCGAGACGCCCAGCATCTTGGCGGAGAAGATGTTGATGACCTGGATGTTCTCCTTGCTGGAGACGGACTTGATCCCGTCCGGAATGCGTTCCGCCCCGAAGATGCCGGTCCCTTCCCGGTCGGGATGGGTCGAATCGAGGACATAGATCGGGATGCCCAGCCGGACGGCGGGCTCGATGGTCATCGGATGCAGGACTTTGGCGCCGAAATGGGCCATTTCCGCCGCTTCCTCGAAAGCGATTTCCCGCATCGTGACCGGGTGCTCCACCACGCGCGGATCGGCGGTCATGACCCCGTCCACGTCGGTCCAGATCTGGACCTCTTCCGCACCGAGGGCCATGCCCAGAAGGGATGCGGTATAGTCGGAGCCGCCGCGGCCGAGGACGGTGGTGTCGCCGCCGGCCGTCGAAGAGACGAAACCTTGGGTGATGACCGCCTGCACGTTCCGGAAGGCATTTTCGATTTCGGCAGGTACGGCTGCCTGGATGGCGGCCTTGTCCGGCTCGCCTTTCAGGTAATCGTTGTCCGTGATGATCAGTTTCTTGGCATCAACGAGGTTGGTACGGATGCCGCGGGCGTTGAGGGTATAGCAGATGATCGTGGAGGAGAGCACTTCGCCGCGGGAAATGATGCGGGCCCGGCTCTTCGGGGTCAGGTCTCCGACGATGCACACGGCATGGACGAAGGCCTCGAGCTCCTGGCAGAGCAGCCCGACTTTGTTGTAGGCTTCATCCAGGAATTCCGTTCCGGTCAGCAGTTCTTCCGCCAGGTCCAGATGCCGCTTTTTCAGGGCTGCAATCGCCTCCAGCGCCGCTTCGGTATGGCGTGCGGCGGCTTCGTCGCAGATCTTGTAGAGCAGGTCCGTGATCTTGGAAAGGGCGGATACGACGACGACGGGCCTGCGGTCAAGGCGGTCCCGTACGATTTCAATAACGCGGGAGATGGCGGGTCCGTCCTGAACGGAGGTGCCGCCGAATTTCATGATGATCATATTGTCAAGTTCGTTCGGCGGCAAAGATACGAAAAAATCTTGCTATTTCCCGAGGAACTTGGCGTCGAGGTATTTGTTGAAGGTTTCGCGGTAGCTGTCGCCGATCGGAAGGGAGACTTCCGGGGTGATGCTGACGCGTCCGCGGGCGACTTCCCGGATCTGGTTCAGGGCGATGATGTAGGACTTGTGGATCCGCATGAAGCGGTCGGCGGGGAGCCGCTCCTCGAGTTTCTTCATGCTGAGCAGCACGATGACCGGCTCCTTCTGGTCTTCGATGTGGATCTTGAGGTATTCGCTCATGCCTTCGATGTAGGTAATCTTTGCGATGGGGACGCGGACGACCCGGTATTCGGTCTTGAAGAAGAGGGCTTCGTCGGCATCGAGGCTGGATACGGCGACGGGCTGGTGTTCGAGGTCATAGCGCTTCTTGACCTTCTCGGCGGTTTTCCGGAAGTCGTCCAGCCCGAAGGGCTTGAGCAGGTAATCGACGGCATCGACCTTGAACCCCTCGACGGCATATTCCGAATAGGCGGTCGTGAAGACGACCATCGGCGGGGCGGCGAGGGACTTGACGAAGTCCATGCCGCTGACATCCGGCATGTTGATATCCACGAACAGGACGTCGACGGATTCGCGGTCCAGGATTTCCTTCGCCTTGGCGGCGCTGGGACAGGCTCCGGCGAGTTCCAGGAAGGGGACTTTTTCTATATAGGAAACGAGCTGGCGGAGCGCGAGCGGCTCATCATCGATGGCTATGCAGCGGATCATGCTTGCGTGGGGGTTAGGGATGTCTGGGGCTGGACCGGAAGGATCAGGAGCGCGTCGTAGACATCGGGTTGGACATCATAGTGAAGGGTATAGTTGCTGCCATACAGCAGGTTGAGCCGCCGGCGGACGTTTTCCTGCCCGATGCCCCTGCCTTCGTCGGACCGGGCCTGGTGGCGGCTGTTGGTGCACCTGAAGATCAGTTTTCCGTCGTTTTCCTGGAGGGAAATGCGGATGAAGGAGGGCTCTTCGTAGCTGATTCCGTGCTTGAAGGCGTTTTCGATGAAGGAGGCATAGACCAGCGGCGGGACCTCGATGCCGCCGGTCTCTTCCGGCAGTTCCAGGTCGATCCGGACCGTATCGGCGTAGCGGAGCCGCATCAGGGACATGTAGTGGTTGAGGAAATCGGTTTCCTTGTCCAGTGGAATGGTCGGCTTGTCTCCTTCGTAGAGCAGGTACCGCATGAGCTTGGACAATTCCAGGATACTGGACTTGGCCTGCTCCGGGTCAATATCCACCAGCGCATGGATGTTGTTCAACGTGTTCATGAAGAAGTGGGGGTTGATCTGGTAGCGCAGATACTCGAGCTGCTGCCGGAGATTCTCTTTCTCCAGGTCCTTCATCCTTTCTTCATTGTCCAGGTTGCGGAAGACGGCCTTGACACCGAGGTTGGCGGCGAGTATGAGGAGCCCGAGGATGAATTTCAACGTATTCGGATCCATCGGCATCCGTCCCTGGTTTTCCGGCTTTCCCTGTCTGGGAACAGAAGGCGGTTCCATCCGGAACGGCTGTCCCATCGGGCTGGGCTGCTGCTCCATCGGGAAGGGTTGTCCCATGGGATCCGGTTTTCCGAAGGGCTCCGGACCGTCCATCGGATGGGGCCGGGTGAAGGTCCAAAGCGCGAAAAAGCCGACGAGGATCGCCGTACAGGCGATATAGAGTGCAGTCTTCCGGTGTTTTGCCAGGAGCGGGGATACAAGGTAGTTATGAAGCAGGAACAGCAACAGGAAAGGCAGGATGCCGCCCCAGATCTGCAGGATGTTCCGGAAGTTGCCGCCACGGAGCAGGACGGCTGCGACAGCGGCCAGGAAGCCGATGCCCCAGACGATGGCATAGACCAGTTTCTCCGTTTTTTGCCGTTGTGTCATTTCCATAGGGTTTCAGATGCGAAAATAAGCAACCGGCCCCATAAATGCAAGACCGGTTGCCTTTCAGGTTTTACCAGGGACGGCCTCCGCCGCTGCCTCCGCTGTAGGAAGAGAGGGTGACTGAACTGCCGCCGGAGGTGGTTCCGCCTATGTTGCCCATGCCGCTGAAGATCGAGGTGCCGTCCGAGACGGTGATGCCGGATTTCAGGGTCGGCTTGGAGGAGTAAGAGACCACAAGCGGGCTGCCGGCGCTGGACGGGGTCTTGAAGGCGAAGATCAGGTTGTTGCTGCCGTCGTACATCCCATACCAAGTGCCTTTGTTCCAAGAAGAGGTTGAATAACAGCTCTGGGTCAGGCTGGCGCCGGACTCCAGTCCGCTGAGCGCCACGAGGGTTCCGCCGCTGACATACAGTTTCTTGCCGCCTTCGCTGTTGGCATCGACCCCCATTTCTCCGTTGCTGGAGCCGATGGCATAGACGATCCCGCCTTTGATATAGAGGTTTCCGTTGGCGTCCAGTCCGTCATTCCCCGCGGAATAGCCGCAGACCTGGCCGCCGGAAATCGTGAAGTCGCCGGCCGCGTTGATGCCGTCATCGCTCTTGGAGTAGCTGTAGACCTGCCCGCCGGTCACGGTGATGGTGCTCTTGCTTTCGATGCCTTCATGCGAGGAGGCATTGACCAGGACCTTGCTGCCGGAGAAGGTCAGGGCTCCGTCGAACTTGATGCCCTTGGCTGCCACCGAGGAGGAAGAAGAACCTCCGCCGCCCCAGGGGCCGCCCTGATTGCCGGAGGACCCGTAATTGGACCCCGACACATTGATTTCCACCGTTCCGCCGGTAAAATAGCCGGCCCCGTCTCCGTTGATGCCCTTGCCGCCCTGGCCGGTGTTCTTGATCGTCAGGCTGCCGCCCTGCATCTTGAAGTCGCCGTCGGCCTTGATGCCGGCCGAGCCCTTGTACTCGCTGTCTTCGCTGTCATAGGCCGTTCCGCCGGATACCGTCAGGGTCGTCGTTCCACCCGCGATCCGGACCAGCCCGTCAGAGGACAAGGCTTTCTTGGTCGCGGCCGAAGTGGTGACGTCGAGAGATCCGCTCAGTACGACCAGCGAATCGGCGCCTTTGACACCGTTGGCGGCGGTCGAGGAGACTTTCAGGGTCGGGCCGTTGAGCTTGAAATAATCGTCGCTGACGATGCCGCTCTTGCCTTTCGCCGTCACGGTCAGTCTTCCGTCGCCCTTGAAGATCAGCTGTCCGTCGCTGAAGAAAGCCGCTTTCATGTCTTCGGAAGAAACGGCATCGGAATAGGAGGAACCGTCGGCCAGTTTGTTGTCCCCTGACAAGGTGACCGTCACTTTCTTGTGGCTCTGGACATTGATAGCCGCCCCGGCCGGATTGGTCAGGTCCAGGTTTTCCAGATACAGGTTCTGCTTATAGGAGCTGTAGAGTTTGAAGAAACCGTCGGACGCGGTTCCGCTGAGTTCATAGGACATTTCCTCTTCACCGGAGTAGGTGATGGTCACGTCGTTGTCCTTGATGGTGATCGTGGTCTGGTCATTGCCGCCGTCTACGGTTGCACCCGCGGAGGCGAATACGATGGAGACCGTCGTGCTGCCGGCGCCGGTCGGGGTATAGGTGCTGCCCCCGTCGCTGCCGCTGTCGTCGGCGCTGCTGTCGTCCTCATCGTCGTCATCGTCATCATCGTTATTGTCGGTGCTTGCTTGCGTGTCCTCGTCGGGCCATGTCAGGTCCTTGGTGCATGCCGGGACGGCCACCGAGACCGCGCCGAGCAGGAGGAACAGGATCATCCACTTTCTTTTCATATCACTACGAATTTTAAAAGCCTGGGAGCCTGGCCGTCGGGACGCCCTTCAGGCCGGCTCCTGAGCGAAAGTGGAAAAATGCTTCCGGGGTTGCAAAACCATTCAGCCAACCGCCGGATTTCGTCGGTGAACCGCCGCTCAGGCCTCTTCTTCCCAGCCCAGCTCCGCGAGGATTTCCGCTTCGGTCACCAGGTTGTAATCGCCGGAAACGGAGTTCTTCAGCATGGCGGCGGCCACGGCGAAGTCCAGTCCGCGCTGCGCATCGCCCGGCCATTTTTCGGCGGCATGGATGTAGGCGGCAACGAAGGCATCGCCCACGCCCACCGAATCGATGATGTCGTTGATATCGTAGATGCGGGTCTGGTAGATGACCCCGTCGTACCAGAGCAGGGCGGTCAGGGTATGGTGGCTGGTGGTGATCTGGTTGCGCAGGCCGAGCATCATCTCGCGGCAGTGCGGGAACTGGCGGTGCATCTCGTCGAAATAGCGGCGGTAGGCCTCCATGTCCAGCTGCGTATCCGCCATCATGTGGTCCATCGGGACCTGCTTGACTCCGGTCGCCACCTCCCATTCGTCCTGGTCCCCGAAGATGAAGTCGCTGTACTGCATCAGGGCATTCAGGGTCTTGTGGGCGTCGGCACCTTCATATTTCCACAGGTTGCGGCGGTAATTGATGTCGCAGGTGACGCGCAGGCCCATCTCCCGGGCGGTCCGCACGGCCTCGAAGGTCGCATCGGCGGCCGACTGCGATACGGCGCAGGTAATGCCCGAGCAGTGGAAGATATCGGTATGGCTGAAGATGTCCCTCCACGGGAACATGCCCGGCGCCGTCAGGTAGAAGGACGACCCCTGCCGGTCATAGACGACCAGGGATTTGCGGATGTCGGCCGCCCGTTCAAAATAATAGGTCCCCATCCGGCCTTCGCCCAGCACGACGTCGCTGACGTCGATTCCATAGTAGCGCAGGTTCTTCAGGCAGGCGCGCCCGATCGTGTTGTCCGGCAGCCGGGAGACATAGCCGACCCGGTCTCCCAGGATGGACAGGGAGACGGCGACATTGGCCTCCGATCCGCCG
Source organism: Bacteroidales bacterium (assembly GCA_017483985.1). The sequence goes on from JAFUUB010000105.1 coordinate 20,645, forward strand.
AACTGGCCTTCCCATGCATTGTCCTGCCCGAAGCGCCGGGCTCCGTTCTTGGACCAGCGCAGGAGGATTTCCCCAAAAGTAACGATTTTCTTCATGCCCATTGGTTTGTCTCGTAAAGGTAATGATTTTTTCACTAAATTTGCCGTGGAAAAACGAACACGATAACAATCAGAAACCCTGTATCCATGCATATCCTTCAAACTGCCGCCCCGGACGTCAGTGACGTCGCTGAAAAATTCTCAGCCGATTCCCTTGCCAACAAGGGTGCCCAACTGATTGAAACCCTGCAGACCACACCGCCCAAGGAGCTCCTGAGCGACCTGACGACCTCCGCCATCCAGTTCGGTCTCAAGGTGGTCGCCGCCCTTGCCATCTATTTCATCGGCGCCTGGCTGATCCGGAAGATCAAGAACATCGTGAACCGGGCGTTTACGAAACGGGGTGCCGATGCCGCCCTGGTCTCGTTCGTCCAGAGCCTGCTCTCCGCGGCCCTCTGGGTAATCCTGATCATTTCCATGGTCGGCACCCTGGGTATCAACACGACCTCGCTGGCCGCCCTGCTGGCTGCCGGCGGCATGGCCATCGGCATGGCCCTCAGCGGTACTGTCCAGAATTTTGCCGGCGGCCTGATGCTGCTGGCTTTCAAGCCGTTCAAGGCCGGTGACTACATCGAAGCGCAGGGCTATTTCGGCTGGGTATCTGAGATCAACATCGTCAGCACGAAGATCGTGACGACGGACAACCGGGAGATCATCATTCCGAACGGCCTCCTTTCCAACGGGAAGATCGACAACTACAGCACCCGGGATCCCCGGCGGATCGACCTGAAAGTCAATGTCGCCTATGGAAGTGACGTGGAGGCCGTCCGCACGGAACTGCTGCGCATCGCTTCCCTTAACAAGAATATCCTGGACAGCAAGACCCCCGGCGCCTGGGATCCCTATGTGATCCTGAGTTCCATGAATGACAGCAGCGTGGAGTTCAAGCTCCGTTGCTGGGCGACAGGCGCCGAATTCATGGGCGTCATCTACTGGCTGAACGAAACCATCTATACGGAACTGCCCAAGCACGGCATCCAGTTCCCGTTCCCGCAGATGGATGTGCATCTGAAGCAGGACGACGCTCCGCAGAATTAATGACAAGGCCCGGACCCCTCGAAAGGATCCGGGCCTTGAAAAAATATCAGTGCGGTGCTATGCTAGCCGAGGAGGTGGATGGCCAGGCCGGAACGGAGTTTCGGCTCGAACCAGGTGGTCTTCGGAGGCATGATGTTGCCGCTGTCGGCGATGTTCATCAGTTGCTCCATGGAAACCGGGTAGAGGGCGAAGGCAACCTTCATCTCGCCGTTGTCGACCCGGCGGGCCAGTTCGCCGAGACCGCGGATGCCGCCGACGAAGTCGATGCGTTTGTCGGTGCGCAGGTCCTTGATCCCGAGGATCTTGTCCAGTACGAGGTTGGAAAGGATCGTCACGTCGAGGACACCGATCGGGTCGTTGTCGTCATAGCGGCCGGGCTTGGCCTCGAGACGGTACCATTTGTCACCCAGGTACATGGAGAATTCATGCAGGTGTTCCGGGGCGTAGGGCTTCGCGGGACGGCCGCAGCGCGGCTTGGTGGCGAGGCTGACCTCGAAATCTTCTTCCAACGCTTTCAGGAAGGCCTCTTCCGACAGGCCGTTCAGGTCCTTGACCACGCGGTTGTAGTCGATGATCTTGAGCTGGCTCTCCGGGAAGCAGACCGCCATGAAGAAGTTGTATTCCTCGTCGCCGGTGTGGTTCGGATTCTGGGCGCGTTTTTCGGCGCCGACGCGGGCCGCTGCCGCCGTGCGGTGGTGACCGTCAGCGACATAGAAAGCGTCGATGTCGTGGGTGAAGATCTCGGTGATGCGGGCGATGTCCGCATCCAGAATGCGAACATCGAACCCGTCTTCTTCGCCTTCAAGGACAACGCCGAACTCGCCGCGATCGTCGAGAAGACCATCGCCCGCAAACCGGAATACAAGTTTACCGACGAGAACAAGTTCGGCCACACCT
>JAFUUB010000106.1 GCA_017483985.1 Bacteroidales bacterium
GTAGAGGCGGTCCCGCTCGCCGATGATCCAGCTGAGCTTGCCGTTGAGGTCGTAGAAGAACATCTGGGTGTTGTCGGGGAGGTTGTCGCCGAGCAGGGGGAAGAAGAGGTCGAGGTAGGTGCGGCGCGCGGTGAGCATGAAAGAGAGCTTCTCGGGGACGATCGGCCCTTCGACGAAGACCTTGGAGGTGATCAGGCCGATGGAGGCGCTTCCGCCGAAACGGTGCTGGTTGCCGTCTTTGGTGTCGATGTCCAGGACGGAGGAGATGCGGCCGCCGTAGGAGGCGGGGAAATCGCCCTTGTAGAGTTCGGCGCTGCGGATGGCGTCGGAGTTGAACATGGACAGGAAGCCCAGGAAATGGCCGCTGTTGTAGACGGGGGCGCCGTCGATGAGGATGAGGTTCTGGTCCACGCCGCCGCCGCGGACGCTGAAGCCGGTGGCGCCTTCGCTCGGGGTCTGGACGCCGGGCATCATCTGGATGACGCGGATGATGTCGGTCTCGCCCATCAGGGCGGGGAGTTTCTTGACGATGGTGGCGTCGACCCGCTCAAGGCCCATCTGGGGGATCTTCAGTTCGTCGCGTTTGCTCTTGGAGAAGACCGTGGCGGCCTCGAGGGTCTCCTTGTCGGTCTCGAGGATGAAGTCGAGTTTCGTGGCGCCGCTGACAGTCACGGTTTTGGTGGCGGTCTCATAGCCGGTGAAGGAGCACAGGAGCGTGACTTCGCCCGGGCTGACGCCCAGGGAATAATAGCCGACGCGGTCGGCGACCACGCCGATGCTGCGGTCTTCGGTGAAGATGACGGCGCCTGTCAGCGGTTCGCCGCTGGAGGCGTCTTTGACATAGCCCGAGAGGACGGCCTTCCGGCCCTGCGCCCCGGCGGCAAGCGGCAGGAGCAGCAGCACGGCCGCCGCGAGCCGGGCAAAAAGATATCCGGATTTCATAGATATTTCCTGTTACGGGAAGGTCTTCCCCAAATTCTGTTCCAAACCGGCATCTTGCCATTTGCGGAAAAAGCCGTACCTTTGACATTATGTGTATCCAACGTCATTTGCTGAAGTGGCTCGGCTGGAAAACGGCCGGGGTGTTCCCGGACATCCCGAAGTCCGTAATCGTCGTCGCACCGCACACGACCTACTGGGACGGATGGTGGGGCTGGCTGACCCTGGAGCAGCACCGCATTCCCTATACGATCCTGGCCGACGCCTTCCTGTTTGAGAAGTTCCCGTTCAACATCATGATGAAGGTCATCCATGCCATTCCCGTCAATGTCCGGGGGAAGGATGCCATCCACCAGGTGGCGGACCTGCTGAAATCCAAGGAGTCCATGCACGTGGTCATCTGTCCGGAAGGGCAGCTGGCGCCGCGGGACAAGTGGCCGGCGGGGTTCTACCACATGGCCCGGCTGGCGGAGGTCCCGATCGTGGTCGTGGCCTTGGATTATAAGCACAAGACCGTGATTTTCAAGTCTGTGATCACCGACCTGTCAGACCCTGACAAGGTTTGGCAGACCTTGGTTGACGATTACAGCGGCGGCGAACTGGGCCGGTTCCCGGAAAAATTCCTGCCGCCGACGGGGAACCTTAAGAAGAAAGAAGCATGAAAAAAGTAGCCCTTGCCCTTTCCAGCGGCGGTCCGCGCGGATTCGCCTATATCGGTGCGATCGAGGAACTGCTCGCCCGGGGATATGAAATCACTTCGGTGGCCGGCGCCTCGGCCGGTTCGCTGGTAGGCGGTGTCTTCGCTGCCGGCGGCCTGGAGGCGTTCAAGCGGTGGCTTTTCAAGTTGGACCCGATGAAGGTGGTGACCCTGATGGACTTCTCGATCAGCCGCAACCACCTGGTCAAAGGCGAGCGGGTCATCGACGCCATCCGCGAGCAGGTGCCGGAGGTTAACATCGAGGACCTGCCCATTCCGTTCACGGCCATTGCGACCGACCTGTTCACCGGCGAGGAGGTCATCTTCCGGGAAGGCCCGCTGTTCGAGGCCATCCGGGCTTCCATTTCCATCCCGTCGATGTTCCGGCCGGTCTCCTGGAAAGGCCGTACGCTGATCGACGGCGGCATTGCCAACACCTTCCCGCTCAACCGCGTGCAGCGGACCGAGGGGGATATCCTCGTGGGCTTCAATGTCAACCGGATCGATGCGGAGCAGATCCACCGCTTCCTCCACGACAAGCAGGCCCTCGACAAGGGCGAGGCTTCGAACCTGGCCGAGGCGAAGGCCGTGCTGAAGGACACCCTGACGTCGGACAGCCTGGAGTGGATGGAGCGGGTCCGCCAGGCCGGCGAGAAGGGCGGCCATTTCCTCAAGGAACACCTCGAACTGCAGAAAAAGGAAAAGCAGTTGCTGGCCGCGGGCCGGGAGAACCACATCCCGATGGACGCGGACGACAACTACGCTTCTATCCTCCAGCGCAGTTTCGGCATCATGAACCACACCATCGCCCGCATGGGCATCGAGAACTGCCCGCCGGACATCCTGGTCGAGCTCCCGTTCGACTCCTACCACGGCGTCTACGGCTATTCCCACGCCGAGCAGATCGCCGCCGAAGGCCGCCGTCTCATGGCGGACGCCCTCGACCGCTACGAAGCGCAGTAGGGCGGACATGAAAAAACTCCGTGGACCGGAGGGTCCACGGAGCGGTAAATGTTTTCAGTCAATTAATTAGAACAGATAAGCCACACCGAGCTTGATGTAGGACTTGTTGTGCTTGACATCATCGGCATCGCCGGTGTAGAGGTTCATCAGGCCGTAGTCATAGCCGACGGTGATCTGGAAGGCGTTCATGAGGTTCATGCCGACGCCGCCGCCGATCAGGACGTTCATCTTGCCGTAGTTGTTGCCGTCAGCGTAGTTGTCGACTTCCTTGTCACCGCTGTAGCCTGCGATGGTGCCTTCAACTTTGGTCTTGGAGGCCAGGCCGTACTGCAGGGTCGGACCGGCATAGATGAAGGCGGTCATGTCCGGAGCCATTTCAATGCCGTAATTGAAGTTGACGGGGACATTGATGTAGTGCTCCTGGGTCTTGGAGTCTACTTTCGTATTAAGGAAAGAGGTGCTGAAGACGTCGTCCTTGGAGAAGAGGCCGGAATAATAGATACCGGGAGCCACGGCGAAACCGCCGGAAATGGGGATGTTGTAAGAGATACCGGCATAGAAGCCATTGGAATTTCCTTTTTCAGTCGTGCTACCATTCTTGAAGGCATCCGTTGCATTCAGGTAACCGGCGCCGACGGCGATCTGCGCGAAGGCGTTGGAGGCAGACAGCATCATAACGGCTGCTGCGAGGAGGGTAATGATTTTTTTCATGTTAAAAAATTTAAAAAACCGTCCGAAGGTTACACAAAACCAATGCCAAAACGAAATATCCCCTCGAATAAGCGACTTTTTGACAATAACGGCAGGATTTTTGTCTAACCCCGATTTTGGCCCCCACTCTTGCATAAATGTGGAATAATTGATATTTTTACGGGGTCGAAACAACTTTTAACTCAATTTAATATGAAAAAGTACATTGCTTTTGCGCTTTGCGCTCTGATGCTCATCCCGGGATGCGGCACCATGTCCAACACGGCTAAGGATTCCCTGATCGGTGCCGGTGGCGGTGCAGCCCTCGGTGCTGTCATCGGCGGCCTGATCGGAAAAGACGCCAAGGGCGCTGCCATTGGTGCTGCGATCGGTACGGCTGTCGGCGGTGGTGCAGGCGCTGTCATCGGCAAGAAGATGGACAAGAAGGCTGCGGAACTCGCCGCCCTCGAGAATGCCCAGGTCGAGACGGTCAAGGATAACAACGGTCTTGAGGCCATCAAGGTGACCTTCAGCGACGGTATCCTCTTCGACTTCAACAAGACCAACCTCAAGCCGGCCTCCCAGGTCGAACTGAAGGAGTTTGCCACCAAGATGTCCGACATGATTGACACCGACATCGCCGTCTTCGGTCACACCGACAACGTCGGTTCCGCCGCTGCGAACGAGAAGGTCTCCATCGCTCGTGCCGAGTCTGTCGCCAACTACCTGACCAAGTGCGGCATCGCTCCGTCCCGCATCAAGTCCGCCGGTATGTCCTACAACGACCCGGTTGCCTCCAACGACACCGCTGAAGGCCGTGCGCAGAACCGCCGCGTCGAGATCTACATCTCCGCCAACGAGAACATGATCCGCGCTGCTGAGAACGGTACCCTCCAGTAGTCTCAGGCTAAAGCAAGAAATGGCGCTCCGGTCCTCCGGGGCGCTTTTTTTGTGCGGCCGGGTAAAAAAACGTATCTTTGGGACACTAATTACATAATTCCTATGAAACCCATTGCTACTACCAACGCGCCCGCCGCCATCGGCCCGTATAGCCAGGCCATCTGCAGCAAGGCAGGCCTTGTATTCGTTTCCGGCCAACTCCCCATCGATCCCGCCACCGGCGTTTTCCCTGAAGGAGGCGTTGAGGTCCAGACCCGTCAGTCCATCCTGAACGCCCGCGCCATCCTGCAGGAGGCCGGCCTCGACCTCGCGAATGTCGTGAAGACCTCGGTCTTCCTGGCGGACATGGGCGATTTCGCCGCCATGAACGGCGTCTACTCCCAGTTCTTCCAGGCCCCGTTCCCGGCCCGCTCCGCCGTCGCTGTCAAGACCCTCCCGAAAGGCGCCCTGGTCGAAATCGAGTGCATCGCCGAAGCGTAGCCACTTCCTTGACACGCCCGGCCCTCAAGGGCCGTGTTACATAATCGATTGATTATTAATAAATAAAATAAAATGCCTTCGCCAAATTCGGTGAAGGCATTTTATCTAATATACGTTCAATCAGCGAGTTGCAAAACACGCCCAAAGGGGCGTTTTGCAGGACTCGGAGCTGCTTATTTCGCGAGTACGTTGTTGACTTTGACCTCGGAGGCGGCCACCTCGGCGGAAGCCTCGCAGCGGATGTCGCGGGAAGAGGCGCCGAAGCGGAACGCATAGGTGCCGGCGTCGACGACCCAGGCGCTCTTGGCCTCGTCGAAGGAGGCGAGGTCGGCGGTGGCGAAGGTCAGGGTAACCTGCTGGCTTTCACCCGGCTTAAGGGCTTTGGTCTTGGCATAGGCCTTGAGTTCCTGGACCGGCTTGTCGAGGGTGCCGGCCGGGGCGGAGACGTAGAGCTGGACGGCTTCCTTGCCTTCGACGGCGCCGGTGTTCTTGACGGTCACGGTCGCCTTGACGGTCTTGCCATCGTTCTCGACGGCCGGCTCACTGTACTCGAAGGAGGTGTAGCTCAGGCCATAGCCGAACGGATAGGAGACGGCCAGGTTCTGCTTGTCGAACCAGCGGTAGCCGACATAGATGCCCTCGGCGTAGTCGGTCTGGTCGACGTCCTTCTGGCCGATGTCCTTGCGGCGGTTGGTGAAGTAGACACCCGTATCGGCGTCGATCGGGAAGTTGGCGGAGGCGGCGGCGTCCATCAGGCCGAGCGGGAAGGTCATCGGGAGCTTGCCGGACGGGCTCTGCTTGCCGGTGAGGATGTCGGTCACGGAGTTGCCACCCTCCTGTCCGGCCTGCCAGGCGAGCAGGACGGCATCCGGGATGTTCTTCCAGGAAGCGGTCTCGATCACACCGCCGATGTTCAGCACGACGACGACTTTCTTGCCGACGGCGTGGAAGGCGGCGGTCACGCCCTTCAGCAGGGCCATTTCCTTGTCAGTCAGGGAGAAGTCGGCTGCGCTGCGGTCGAAGAATTCGCCGGAGTTGCGGCCGAAGGTGATGATGGCCACGTCGTTGGTGAGGGCGGAAGCGCGGAGCTCGGCCGCGGACGGGACGATCTCGGACGGACGCCGGGTCGGATAGAAGGCGGCGAGGGCATCCTGAAGGGTGGCCTTGAAGGCGGCTTCCTCGTCAGCGATGTGCTTGAGGTACAGGTCCTTCTTGCTGTCATCCACATTGAAACCGGCGTTCTTCAGGCCGTCCAGCAGAGAGACGGTGTAGGCGCGGTTGACGTTGCCGGAACCGGTACCGCCGGCGATGAAGGCATAGGAGGTGCAGCCGAAGACGGCGACGTTCTTGACATTCTTGAGCGGCAGGGTGTTCGCCCGGTTCTCGAGCAGGACCATGCCTTCGAGGGCGCTCTGGCGGGTCACGGCGGCGTGGGCCTGGAGGTCGGGCTTGTTGGTGTAGGCATAGCCCTTCATCTTCGGGCTGCGGAGTACCAGGTTCAGGATGCGCTTGACGCAGGCGTCGAGCTCGGCTTCGGAGAGGGAACCGTCCTTGATGGCGGCCATGATCTGCTCGTACTGCAGGTCGGTGCCCGGCTGGAGCATGTCGTTACCGGCACGCATCTGGGCCGCGGCGTCGTCACCGCCGTACCAGTCGGTCATCACGGTGCCCTTGTAGCCCCATTCGTCGCGGAGGACGGTGGTTACGAGGTCCTTGCTCTGGGAGGTATAGGTGCCGTTGATCTTGTTGTAGGAGGTCATGACGGTCCACGGATCGGCTTCCTTGACGGCGATCTCGAAGCCCTTGAGGTAGATCTCACGCTGGGCGCGGGGGCTGATGATCGCGTTGTTGCCGGTGCGGTTGGTCTCCTGGTTGTTGTAGGCGAAGTGCTTGATGGAGGTACCGACATCGTTCTTCTGGACGCCGCGGACGTAGGCGGCGGCCGTCTTGCCGGCCACGACCGGGTCTTCGGAATAGTATTCGAAGTTACGGCCGTTCAGCGGATGGCGGTGGATGTTCAGGGCCGGAGCCAGGAGCACGTCGGCGCCGTATTCATGGACTTCCTCACCGATGGACTGGCCGACGTTCTCGACGAGTTCCTGGTTCCAGGTGGAGGCGAGGAGGGTTCCGATCGGGAAGTGGGTGCAGTAGTAGGTCGCGTCATCACCCTCGCGGGTCGGGTCGATGCGAAGGCCGGCAGGGCCGTCCGCCAGGACGATGGCCGGGATGCCGAGGCGCGGGAGGGCGCGGGTGGTGCCGGCGGCGCCGGGAACGATGGCCTTCGTGGAGCCGATGACGGCGCTCTGTCCGTCGGTGCCGGCCATACCGGTGCCGATGACGAACTGGGCCTTTTCTTCAAGGGTCATGGCGGCGACCACCTTGTCGATGGAGGCCTTTCCGAGCTGCGGGTCGCCCTGCTTGCAGCCCGCGAGGGCCAGGGCGGCAACGCCAAGATAGATCATTGCTTTCTTCATGTTATTGTCTTTAAAGGTTTTTTCGGTTTAAAGCAATCAAAGATAATGAAAACCCGGGAATCCGTGAAAATTCATTGTTCATCGGAGCAAACATTTGAAGATTCTGCTAAATAATTTGTATCTTGCAAGTGAATTTAACCCTGTTGGAATGAAGAAGTTTCTCTTTACCCTGGCCCTGATGGCCGCCGCCCTCCCCAGCGTCGCCCAGGAGCCGAACTATGCCCTGGCCGAGCGGTTCTCCGCCAAGAAAGTCAGTCAGATGGTATTTTCCACGCAGATGCAGCCGAACTGGTTCCGGGATTCCGACCGTTTCTGGTATTCCTGGAAGACGTCCGAAGGGACCCGCTACTGGATGGTGGACCCCGCCGCCGGGACGAAGACCGAGCTGTTCGACCTGGAAAAGCTGGCCATGCAGGTCTCCGAGATCACCCGCGACCCGTTCGAGGCCAAGCACCTGCCGCTGCAGAACCTGAAACTCAAGGATGACAAGTATTTCACCTTCGATGTCAACAGCACGCAGGACACCAAGGATGAGGACGATACGACCAAGACCGTCAAGAAGGTCTTCCATTTCAAATACGACATCGCCTCGAAGAAACTGGAGGAGCTGGAAAAGGCCGAGAAGGCGAAGTATCCCCGCTGGGCCATGGTTTCCCCGGACGGGACCATGGGCGTCTATGTCAAGAACCACAATCTCTTCTGGATGGATTCCACCTCGCTCCGCAAGGCCGCCAAGGACCCCAAGGACAGCACCCTGGTGGAGCATCGCCTGACCACCGACGGCACGAAGGATTTCAGCTGGGACGGCAACAGCTACAACGGCGACACGGAGGCGGATTCCACCGCCCGCCGCATGGCTCCGATCGTCTGGTCGCCGGATTCCAGACGCTTTGCGACCTTCCGCTGGGACATGTCCAAGATCAAGGACTTCTGGGTGATCAACTCGACCTCGAAGCCGCGTCCGACCCTCGAGACCTATAAGTACCAGATGCCCGGGGAGCCCGGCCCGACCGGCACCCTGTATGTGGCCGACATGCCCGCCGGGACCTTCCGCGCGGTCAAGACCCACGCGTTCAAGGACCAGGACATGGAATTCCTGTCCGCTCCCAGGACAGCGGAGGATGCTTACATTGAATATCCTTCCCGCAAGTGGCTGGGCGACGAGAAGGGCTTCTACATGATGCGGCTGAGCCGTGACCTCAAGCGCCACGACCTGTGCTACGTCGGCGTGGATGCCGACAGCACCCGCATGGTCATCCGCGAGCGGCTCAACACCTACGTGGAGACCCGTAACCCGAAGTTCATCAAGGGCGGCAGCCAGTTCATCTGGTGGTCCGAGCGCAACGGCTGGGCCAACCTGTACCTGTATAACGCGGACGGTTCGCTGGTGCGCAACCTGACCGAGGGCGCCTTCCATGTCGAGGACATCCTCGGGGTCAACGAGGCGGCGGGCTATGTCCTGTTCAGCGCCTGCGGCGTGGACAAGGACGAGAATCCCTACCAGATGCACAATTACAAGGTGTCCCTGTCCGGCGGCGCGATCCAGCAGCTGGACATGAAGGACATGGACGTCCTGGCGGCCGCCAGTTATGACGGGCGCTATTTCGTGGCCAATTATTCCCGTGTCGACTGCGCCCCGGCCGTCGCCCTGTACAACGCCGTCACCGGCCGCAAGGTCCTCGACCTCGAGGAGGCCGACCTGCGCCTGCTGCTGGAAGCCGGCTACAAGTTCCCGGAGCGTTTCAAGGTCAAGGCCGCCGACGGCATCACCGACCTGTACGGCGCCATGTACAAGCCGTTCGACTTCGACTCGACCAAGGTGTACCCGATCCTGGACTATGTCTATCCGGGTCCGCAGGTCGAGGCCAACAACATCTCCTGGAGCAAGGGCTTCACCCGGGTGGACCGGCTGGCCCAGGTCGGTTTCATCGTGATCACCGTGGGCAACCGCGGCGGCCATCCGAACCGCTCCAAGTGGTATCATAACTATGGCTACGGCAACCTCCGCGACTACGGCCTGGAGGACCAGAAATACGCCATCCAGCAGCTGGGCGCCCGTTATCCGTTCATCGACCTGGAGCGGGTGGGCATCCACGGCCATTCCGGCGGCGGCTTCATGTCGACGGCGGCCATCCTCACGTACCCCGACTTCTTCAAGGTGGCCGTCTCCTGCGCCGGCAACCACGACAACAGCATCTACCACCGCTGGTGGAGCGAGCAGCACCACGGCATCCTCGAGAAGGTCAACCAGGCGGATACCTCGTTCGTGTACAGCATCAAGACCAACCAGGAACTGGCCTCCCGCCTGAAGGGCCACCTGATGTTGGTCCACGGCGACATGGACAACAACGTCAACCCGGCCAACTCGATCCGCGTCGCGGACGCCCTGATCAAGGCCAACAAGCGGTTCGAATATGTCCTGCTGCCCGGCCAGCGCCACGGCTTCGGCGACATGAACGAGTGGTTCTTCTGGAAGATGGCCGACTGGTACAGCGAATGGTTCCTGGGCGGGAAGAAACGCGCGGAGGTAGATATCAAGGAATTGAACAATGATTGATGATATGAAAAAACTTCTCCTGATTGCACCGGCGGTGCTCCTGCTGCTGGCCGGTTGCCATAAAGACGCCAAACTGCAGACGAAGGTCTTCGAACAGAGCGCCTCCTATGCCCTGACCGAAGGAGCGGCGGATTCCATCTCCGTGCAGGTCCGGCTGGAATACCCGGTCTCCGGGGCGGCTCCGGCGGTCATCGACGCGATGACCCGGACCATCATCGGGCAGGCCCTGATGGAAGACGGCGGCAAGCCGGACATCGCGGCCGCGGTGCAGCGGTACATCGACGTGACGGTCCAGGACTACCGGGACACGAACCTGCCGCTGTACGGGCAGGTGCGCGAAGAGGAACTGGAAGGTGCGCTCCTGAGCTGGGAGGACCAGGTCTCGGGCTATTTCTCCGGGCAGTACAAGGACATCATTTCCTACGATGTCTATGCCTACAGTTTCACGGGCGGGGCCCATGGCCTGGCCGGCGACTATGTGATGAACTTCAACCTCAAGGACGGCACGCTGGTGGGCGAGGGCGATTTCTTCGTCCCGGGCTACCAGGAGGAGCTCTCCGCCCTGCTGACGGCGCACCTGCGCGAGTCCATGCCGGATGAGGATTCCTACAACGCCCTGTTTGTCAAGGACATCGAACCGAACGGCAATTTCAAGGTGTCCGAAGAAGGGGTGACTTATATTTACGGACCTTATGAGATCGGGCCGTACTACCTGGGCAGCATCGAGGTGACCCTCCCCTGGGAGGAACTCGGCACCCTGGTCTACGACAGCCCGACGGAAATCCTCGGCTGATATGGAACGGGACCTGCAATGGATCATTACGCGCGTTGACGGCAAGATCGCCTCTGTTTCGACGGATTACAAGGGAGCAGCGAAGGTTTTGGCCGGCATTGCGGCACTCCCGCCCGCCCGGGTGGGATCAGTCGATTGCAGGAAAATCACGACGGAGGAGGTCTTCAGCCTGTCGGACACCGTGACATGGGACGACCTCCTGCTGCTGGGAACACCCTTTCAGAAGAGTGTCTGGAAGGCGCTCTTCGACCTGACGCACGGACCGGAACCGGCCCGCCTGCTGAGTTACACCCAGCTGGCCGAGACCCTCGGAAAGGGTCCCGGCGTGCGCGCCGTCGCCCATGCGGTCGGCCTCAATCCGGTCGCCGTGATCATCCCGTGCCACCTGATCATCCCGAAGGAATCCCTGGAGCGCCTGCATGCCCTCGAAGAGGAGAACGGGCTCTTCAAATGGGAGACCTTGTATATGGTTGACCAGACGGTCGACTACGGCGAATACGCCCTCGGGGCCGCGCTCAAGCGCCGGCTTATCCAAATCCACATGAATCGTTAAAACTATGAAATTCAGAAATTTACTAACGGCCAGCCTGCTGGGGCTGGCCGCTGTTTCTGCCACGGCGCAACCCGCGAACCGCGTCCTTTTCAATGAGGGATGGACCTTCGAGAAGGACGGTGCCAGCCGGGTGCTGGACCTGCCCCATGACTGGGGCGTGGATGGTGATTTCAACCAGGCCAATCCCGGCGAGACCGGCAAGCTTCCCTGGTGGGGGAATGCCACCTATTCCAAGGAACTGACCGTCACGGCGGAGGAACTGGGCAAGTCTTTTTATCTGGATATCGACGGTGCCATGTCCGGGGCCAAGGTCTGGTGCAACGGGCAGTTCGTGATGGAATGGCCCTATGGCTATGCCTCCTTCCGGGCCAATCTGACACCTTTCCTGAAAGAGGGCGTCAACCGCCTGGCCGTGACCCTGGAAAACAAGGAGGATTCCTCCCGCTGGTATCCGGGTGGCGGCATCTACCGGAATGTCTGGCTGACGCGTGAGGAGCGCGTCGCGGTGGCCCACTGGGGCACCTTCGTGACCACGAAGGAGACCGGTCCCCATTCGGCCCAGGTGGCCCTGCAGGTGACTCTGGAGAGCCGGGAAGAGCCCTATGTCGGCCTGGTGACGACCCAGATCCTGGACCGGATCCCGGAAATCGTTTCCGTGGCCGGGAAGCGCCAGCGGATCGAACGCGTACTGGCCGAGACCCGGAGCTACGAGCGGATCGCGGATGGCCTGGTCGTTCCGCAAACGTTTGATGTGAAGGATATTGTCTTCTGGACGCCGGTCCAGCCGAAACTCTATGTCGCGCGGACGGTCGTCAAGGGCCCCGACGGCACTGAATCCGTCTACGAGACGCCTTTCGGCATCCGGACTGCGGAATTCCGCCCCGACGGATTCTACCTGAACGGGGAGAAGACCTTCCTCAAGGGTGTCTGCCTGCACCACGATGCCGGAGCCCTCGGTGCGGTCTGGAACGACGATGCCTGGGTCCGTCGCCTGGAAATGCTCAAGGACATGGGCTGCAATGCCATCCGTACCTCCCACAATCCGCCTGCACCGGAGTTGCTGGACCTCTGCGACCGGATGGGCTTCCTGGTCCTGGACGAACTGACCGATACCTGGACCGTCCCGAAGAAGCCCAACGGCTATGCGACGTTGTTCGAGGAATGGGCCGAGAAAGACCTGGTGGCCATGATCCACCGCGACCGGAACCATCCTTCCGTCATCCTTTGGAGTATCGGCAATGAATGCGGGGGGCAGGGTGACAGCACCCGCTGGCACATTCCCCAGATGTTGACGGACATCTGCCACCGCGAGGACCCGACCCGTCCGACCACCGCCGGCAATGACAACCTCTGGGCTTCGACGACGCCTTACCACGCCACGATCGATGTCTACGGCTATAATTACAAGCCGCATGCTTACGGGCAGTTCCACACGGACAACCCGCTCCAGCCGGTCTACGGCAGCGAAACGGCCTCCTGCATCTCCACGCGTGGATACTATTATTTCCCGGTTTCCGATGAAAAGGGCGAAGGCTGGCCGGAGGAGGCGCCTTTCCAGGTGAGTTCCTACGACCTGTATGCCCCGGGCTGGGCCTCCAAGCCGGATTACGAATGGTTCTATGAGGACCAGGCGCCTTACGTGTGCGGCGAGTTCGTCTGGACGGGCTTCGATTACCTGGGCGAGCCGACCCCGTACAACCTGGATCCGTCCATTCTGACGAATTACCATACGGAGGAAGAGAAAGAGGCCGCCAAGGCCATGTTCGCTTCCTGGGGCCAGAAGGTCAGCGAAGTGCCCCTGCCTTCGCGCAGTTCCTATTTCGGCATCATCGACCTGGCCGGTTTCCCGAAGGACCGCTTCTGGCTCTACCAGGCCCGCTGGCGTCCGGAAGTCCCGATGGCCCATATCCTGCCGCACTGGAACTGGCCGGACCGCGTCGGGCAGGTGACGCCGGTCCATGTCTATACATCCGGCGACAGCGCCGAACTTTTCATCAACGGCAAGTCCCAGGGTCTCAAGCACAAAGGCGAGCTGGAATACCGCCTGCGCTGGGACGATGCGGTTTACGAACCCGGAACGGTCGAGGTCGTGGCCTACAAGGACGGGCGCGAATGGGCGCGCGAGCGCATCGAGACGACCGGTCCGGCCCGTCGGCTGGTCCTGAAGACCGACTATGCGGGCGAGGACCTGTATTATGTGCGCGTCGAGATCCAGGACAAGGACGGCCGCATCGTTCCGACCGCCTGCAACGAACTGTCATTCAACATTTCCGGTGACGGCCAGATCATCGCCTGCGATGCCGGCGACCCGACCAGCCACGTCGCCTTCCATTCGACCGACTACCCGGCCTTCAACGGCCTGTGCAGCGTGATCGTCCGGCGGA
>JAFUUB010000107.1 GCA_017483985.1 Bacteroidales bacterium
AATCTTTGCTGTCAACGAAAATAGAGATAGCGTAAAGACTTTTAGAGATAAAATACACCGACTGTAAACCCAGTCAGTGATAGTGTAAACAATATTAGTTAATCCTCTCTAAAAGTGTCAACCGAAATCAGGGAAGGTCAGTTTGGTACACTTTCAAAACATCTATCAATCCTGATTTAACCGACTCGTCAGATTGCTTGCTGTCAAAACATTACCTACAAATCGGTAAAATCGGACAAAATTATCCACTTTTGGATCAAAATCCAATAAAAAATTTCGTTTTTTTTCGTAACTTGCATCTTGTCAGACAACTTTCCGTCTTATGGAGAATCTTTACGCCAGCCGGGTCGAACGGATCCGGGACATGATGCGGGCACGGGGCTGGAACGCCGTGGTCATCTGCGGGAGCGATCCGCACGGAAGCGAGTACATCGCCCCCCGCTGGCACCAGGTCGCCTGGGTCAGCGGATATGACGGGGAGGGCGACCTTGTCATCACCCTGGACCATGCCGGCCTGTGGACCGACACCCGCTATTTCATCCAGGCTTCCCGGCAGCTCCCCGGCAGCGGCATCGAACTGCACAAGACCCGTGTCCCCGAGCAGGTACTGATTCCGGAATGGCTTGCCGGCCAGGCCGCATCCCAGCGTGAGGAATACGTCATCGCCGTAGACGGCAACTGCCAGACCGCCGGATCCGTCCAGGCCATCACCGAGGCCTGCCGGGAAGCCGGCTGCGAGGTCGGAGAAACCGTCCGGATCGTCAATGCCCCGGACCTGCTCGACGGATTGTGGGCGGACCGGCCCGGCGTCCCCGCGACCCCGGTCATGACCCTCGGAGAAGAGATCACCGGCGAATCCCGCCAGCAGCGGATCGCCTGGCTGCGCGACGAGCTGGAGGAGAAAGGCTGCGACGCCATGCTCCTGACCGCCCTCGACGAGATCGCCTGGCTGCTGAACATCCGGGCCTCCGACATCCCCTACAACCCGGTCTGCATCTCCTACCTGCTCGTGTCCCTGGACGAAGTCCGCTGGTATGTCACGAAGGATGATTTCGCCCGGCCCGACGAGGAAACGGCGGACAGCTTCGATGAACTGCGCCGGGAAGGGATCCGCATCCTGGGCTACGATGCGATCGCCTACGATGTCGCCGGCCTCTTCGACGACGGCAGCATCGGACGGCTCTATGCCGATCCGGGAAGTCTGAACCACAACCTGTTCACCATCCTCTCCGACCACGCCCTCACCCTGGGCCCGTCCCCGGTCCCCCTGCGGAAGGCCCTCAAGAATCCCGTCGAAATCGCCGGCATGCGGGAAGCCCACCTCGAGGACGGCATTGCCATGGAGCGGTTCCTCTATTGGATCGAGAAAAGCCTCGCTTTCGGAGATATCATCACGGAACGGGACGCCGCCGATAAACTGGGTGCCCTGCGCGCGGAGATCCCCGGTTACAAAGGAGACAGTTTCGAAACCATCTCCGCCTACGGACCCGGCGCCGCCCTGCCGCATTACATCACCCCTCGGGAAAACGCGCCCCGGCTCGAACCCCACGGCCTGTATCTGTGCGACTCGGGCGGACAGTATATCTTCGGAACGACCGATATCACCCGCACCGTCCCGTTGGGTCCCTGCACCCCGCTTGAACGTGAGGACTATACGCTGGTATTGAAGGGGCATATCGCCCTGGCCATGGCCGTTTTCCCGAAAGGGACCGCCGGCTGCCAGCTCGACGTCCTGGCCCGCAATCCCCTGTGGCAGAGCAAACGGAACTTCGGCCACGGAACCGGCCACGGCGTGGGCTTCTTCCTGAACGTACACGAAGGGCCGCAGGACATCCGCCAGAATTTCAACAGCCAGCCCCTCCTGCCCGGTATGGTTACGTCCGACGAACCCGGCATCTACCGGGAAGGGCAGCACGGCGTCCGGCATGAGAACCTCATCCTGTGCACCGAAGCCGGATCGAATGATTTCGCGGACTGGCTGCATTTCGAGCCGCTGACCCTGTGTCACTTCGACACCTCCGCCATCGTTCCCGGCCTGCTGACCGACGATGAACGGGACTGGCTCAACCAGTACAACCGGAAGGTGTACGAAACCCTCCGCCCCCGGCTCGGCGAGGCCGTCGCCACGTGGCTGGAACAGAAAACCCGGCCCATCTAGGCCGGGTTCCTGAAAAGGGAAACATACTTATTAATAAGCCTGTTCGATATTCCAAAGGTAGGCCCGCAGCCCAAGCTTCGGGTTGGCCTCATCGGTTTCCTTGACCGCCTTCATGATGTCCGAAGCGATGGCATCGTCCACCGCCGTGAACAAGGCGTGGTTCTGGGTCGGCCAGGCATGGTTGCCCAGGTGCGGCTCGCCGTCGATGCTGCCGCGGCCGCCGATCTCGGACCAGACGGTATAGCCCCGCTGGCCAAGGCCTTCGAGGAGCTGGACGATCTCCTCGTTATAGGCCTGGTTGTATGCGATAAAAATTCCTTTCATAGCGTTAGCGTTGTTCAGATTAACTGGCAGCCTGCGCCTGGCGGGCAGCCTTGCGGGCCTTGCGCTTGGCACGATGCTCGGTAAAGCCGCAGTACAGGGTCGGGATGATGACCAGGGTGATCAGGGTCGAAATGGAAAGACCCCACATGACCACGACGCCCAGACCGTTCCACATCTCGGAACCTTCGCCGCGACCGAAGGCCAGCGGCACCATGCCAAGCACGGTGGTCAGGGTCGTCATGAGGATCGGGCGCAGACGGCTCTTGGCCGCCGTCACGGACGCCTCGCGGACACTCATGCCCCTTTCCTGACAGAGGATCGTATAGTCGATCAGCACGATACCGTTCTTCACGACGATACCCAGCAGGATCATGATACCGACCATCGCCATGATACTGATCGCCATGTTGTGGACCATGGCGCCGAGGGCGACGCCGACGAAGGCGAACGGGATACTGGACATGATCACGAACGGTCCCATGAAGGATTCGAACTGGGAAGCCATGACCATGTACACCAGGATGATGATCAGGAAGATCAACAGGATCATATCCCCGAACATTTCCTGCTGGTCCTCATAGTCGCCGCCGATGTAGTAGCTCAGGTCGGACGGGACGATGATGCCGTCCATGATGGCCTGGGTCGCCTCGACCGCCTCGCTCAGGGCATGGCCGCGGGCGACGACGCCGGTCACGGTGATCAGACGCTCACGGTTCTTGCGCTGGATGGTCGGCGGGACGCGGTCTTCGACGACCGTGCCGAGGTCCTTGATCCGGACCGCATTCCCCATCGCATTGTAGATCACGATGTTCTCCATGTCCTCGATGCTGCTGCGGAACTCCGGAGCATAGCGGACGCGGATGTTGTATTCCTCACCGTTTTCCCGGTAGAAGGAGCCCACGGTACCGCTGATCGCCGCGCTGAAAGCGGCGGCGGCCGTCGTCGAGCTCAGGCCGGCCAGGGCGAGTTTCTGGCGGTCGAAATCGATCTGGTATTCCGGCGTATACTGGTCGCGGCTGAGAATTACCTGGGTGAAATTCTCGTTGTCGAACATCTTCTGCCGGACCTCCTTGGCGAGCGCTTCGGTAGATTCGAAGTCGTAGCCGTAGATCTCCAGCGCCACGCTGGAAGCGCCGCCCATGGCACCCATGCCTTCGGAGACATTGTATTTGTTCAGTTCCGGGAAGAGGCGCAAATCGGCGCGGATGACGTCGGCGATTTCAGAGGTCGTCCGCTTGCGGGTCGTCTTGCTGCCGACATTGATGTTCATGGAAATCAGGTAGGTACCGTTGCTCCGCATGCTTGCGAACGCATTGTCGGAATCGGCCTGGCCGAAGGTGTAGCTGAGCACCTCGATCTCGGGGACATCCTGCTTGATCTTCTCATAGATGCGGGCCGCCACGTCGCGGGTGACATCCTGGGACGTACCGATGGGCAGTTCGATGGTCGCCGACAGACGACCCTGGTCGCCCTGCGGGATGAACTCGGTCTTCATGTTCGGCACATAGACCAGCAGGACCAGCACGAACACGGCGACGGCGCCCAGCAGGACGATGCGCTTGTGCTTCATGCACCAGGAAATCAGGCGGGAATAGCCGGCGGAAATCTTGTCCAGGAACCGGTTGATCGGGTCGAAGATGAGGTGGAACAGCTTACCGCTCTTGTTTTCGTTCTCCAGCAGCACGGAGCACATCATCGGGACCAGGGTCAAGGCCGCGGTCGTGGAGACGATCATGATGATGCTCACGATGAAGCCCAGCTGGCGGAACATGATACCGGCCATACCGGACATCATGGTCAGCGGGAGGAACACGCAGAGCATCGTCAGGGTCGACGCGATGACGGAGATACCCACTTCGGCGGTACCGTGGACAGCGGCTTCCTTCGGCTTCTCGCCCCGTTCCAGGTGCGTGGTCACGTTCTCGAGAACGACGATCGCATCATCCACAACCATACCGATGGCGATGGACAGCGCCGACATGGAGATGATGTTCAGGGTGTTGCCCGTAGCGAACAGGTACATCAGCGACGCCAGCAGGGCAATCGGGATCGACAGGACGACGATGACCGTGGCTTTCCAGCGGCCGAGGAAGACATAGACCACCAGCATGACCAGCAGGAAGGTGATCAGGATGGTCTCCTTCAGGGAGTTGATCGTATTGACGATGGTGGTCGAAGAGTCGACGACCGTCGTAAACTGGATATCGGACGGAAGTTCCTTCTGGATGTCCACCATGGCGGTCTTGACATCCTTGATGACCTGGACCGTATTGTAACCGGACTGTTTCTGGATGACGATCTGGGCACCGCGGACACCGTTGGTGAAGGCCTCCTGGGACTTCTCCTCCAGGCCGTCCTGGATGCGAGCGACATCCCGCAGATAGACAGCACCGCCGCCGGCCGCATAGCCGACAACCAGGTCGAGCAGTTCGGACGGATCCTTGAATTCCTTCTTGATACGGAGGGAATAGGTTTCGGAACCGATGTCGATGTTACCGCTCGGGATGTTGCGGTTTTCCGCCGAGATGATTCCGGCCAGCGTGCTGATGGTCAAGCCATAAGCTTGAAGCTTGGTCGGGTCGCAGTAGACCTGGATCTCGCGCTGCGGGGCACCGGCCACGGAGACCGTACCGACGCCGGAGACACGGGCCAGCGGGGTGGCCACCTTGTCGTCCAGGATCTTGTCCAGGGCGGAAACGCTCTGGTCCGCCGTAGCGGCCAGGATCAGGATCGGCATGTCATCGGCGCTGAACTTGAAGATCATCGGGGACGAGGCGCCGTCCGGCAGGGTGGTCGTCACCATGTCGAGCTTGTCGCGCACGTCGTTGGTCGCCGCTTCGATGTCGATACCGTATTTGAATTCGAGGGTCAGGACCGAGATGTTCTCCCGGGACTGGGAGGTCAGGTCCTTGAGGTCACTGACGCCGTTCAAGGCGTTTTCCAGGGTCTTCGTCAGGTTGTTCTCCACATCCTCGGCGCTGGCGCCCGGGTAGGAAGCCATGACCATGATGACATTCGACTCGATGTCCGGGAAGAAGTCAATCGGCAGCTTCACCAGGGAGAAAACGCCCAGGATGGCAAACGCCAGGAAGATCAGGAACGTTGTGACCGGCTTGTTGACGGCTGAACGATAGATACTCATAGGCCGTTAGTTGTTAAGCACTTCAACCTCGATTCCGTCCTTCAGGCCGGCCTGGCCCTTGACCACGACCGTCTGGCCTTCCTCGATGCCACCGAGGATCTCATACTCGGCGCCCATGTGGCGGCCCAGGGTGACCGGGACATAGCTGACCGTCTTGCCGTCGGCATTCAGCACGTAGACATAACGCTGGCCGGTACCTTCCTGCTTGACGATGGCCTGGTCCGGAAGGACGATGCTGTAGTTCGTACCATATTTCACGGTCACGCGGGCATACATGCCCGGACGGAGCGCGCGGTCGGAGTTGGTCACGACGACCTCGGCCTGGAAGGTATGCGTGGCCGGATTGAGGGTCGGATAGAGGCGGTTGATACGACCGGTGAAGCTGCGGCCCGGAAGGGCGTCGACGGTCAGGGAGACCTCGTCCCCCTTCTTCACCTTCGTGTAGTCGGTCTCGGAAATGCCCACGAGGAGCTTCACCGGGGTGACCTGCTGGACCGTGAAGATCGGGGCGGACATGCCGTACATATCTTCCTTGTCGAAATTGCGGGCCGTGACATAGCCGGTGATCGGACTGCGGAGGATGGTGTTCTCTTCCAGGTTGGCATAGTTGGTCTTGCGGACCTTGTAGCCCAGTTCAGCGGCTTCGAAGTCGGACTGGGAGACGCCGCCTTCCTCGTACAGACTCTTCAGACGGGCGTATTCGATCTCATCGTTCTGGATCTGGAGGGCCAGCTGGTCCAGCTGGAGGCGGTCCATCTCGGCGAGGACCTGGCCTTTGACGACATAGTCGCCGACCTCAACGTTGATCTTGCGGATGCGGCCGCCCTGCTGGGGCATGATGTTGTTGGTCGCATAGGCTTCCACGGTGCTCGCATAGGAGTTTTCCTGCGGAACGTCGCGCTTGGTGGCTGCAGCCACTTCCACGGTGCGGATCACATCCTGCGGATTGGCCATGGCAGGGGCCGCCGTCTTGTTCTTGCCGCCGCCGCAACTTGCAACCGCTGCAAGCACGCCGGCATAAACGAGGGTCTTGATAAGATTCTTCATATCTGTATTTTCTTATTATCGGATTGCGTTGGGGTCATAGTTGCCGTCGGCGTCGATGAAATCCGCGCCGATCAGCTGTTCGAGGCTGGATTTGGCCACCAGGAAATTGTAGATAGCCTGGCTGCGGGCGAGTTGGGACTGGGTCAGCACCAGCTGGGCGTCGTTCAGGTCGGTCAGGGTGCTCTTGCCCACCTCGAAGGACTTGGCGGACACGTCGTACGCCTTCTGGGCCAGTCCGACCGCCTCCGTGGCGGCGTCATGGCTCTTCTTGGCCGTTTCCATCGAATTGAGATACTGGCGGATGCCGATCTTCAGCTGCCGCTCGGTCTGGATCTTCTGGAGCTCGAGTTCGGTCTGCTGGACCCGGGCCTGCTTGACGGCATGGTAACGCTGGCCGCCGGCGAAGATCGGAATGCTCAGGCTCAAGCCGGCGAAGGAATACGGGGTCCACTTGTACTGGCTGAACTTGAAGTCGTCGTTCATGGACATGAAGTTGAAGGCGAAGCTGGCGGACAGGGTCGGCAGGTTGGCGAACTGCTGCACCCGCACGGACTTGGCCAGCATCTCGGCCTGGAGCTCCAGCTGGCGCATCGTCGTGTTGTTCGACAGGTCGGCCTGCTCCCCTTCGTGCAAGTCGCGGAACATCGTGTCAGCGTAATCGCCCAGTTCCCCGGCCACGTCGATGGCCCGGTCCAGGTCCACGCCCATGACGGCCTTGAGCTGCCACAGGGCCAGCATCACGCTGTTCTCGGCGTTGTAGACATTCGGAATGGCGTTGGCCATGGTCGAGGCGGCCCGGGAAAGCTCCAGTTCGGAAGCCTTCTGGACCTTGTAGCGACGCTCGGTCTGCTCGAAATTGGCCTTGGCATTCTCGTAGACATTCTTGTAGACGTTGAACCCTTCCTTTGCGAAAAGGACGGCGTAGAAGGCCTGCTTGACCTGGGTCACCATGTCCAGGCGGGAGGAACGGGCCTGTTCGACCGCCAGTTCGACCTGGTCGCCGGACAGTTTGATGCTCTCCCAGAGCTGGGCGTTGACCAGCGGCATGCCGGCGCTGATACCGAAGGAATAGGTGTTCATACGGCCGACTTCGAACCCGCCGTCGTTGTCGCTGGTGTTCTCGGCCGGTTTCGGGACGTAGGGCGTCACCTGGCCAGGGTGCAGGGCCACCAGCTGGTTGATGTAGTGCATCACCGGCTCGAGGATGCCGGCCATCATGCCGGCCATGCCGCCGCCGGACGAGCTCTCGCTGTCATCGGAGGAGGAACTGCCCATGTACATCACCTGTTTCTTGATGGTACGCTGGTAGGAGCCGGAACCGCTCACCTGCGGGAACAGGGAAGCGTAGGTGCCCTTGCGGGCATATTCCTGGCGGGTGATTTCCTGGTCTGCGACCTGGACGGCTACATTTTCGCTGAGGGCGATCCTCAGGGCCTGGTCCAGGGTCAGGACTACGGTATCGGAAGATGCCGGAACCGCTTCCGGCTGGATGTCCGTCCGGTATTGCGCTCCCGCGCTGAAGGACGAAAGAATC
This sequence comes from Bacteroidales bacterium, assembly GCA_017483985.1. The sequence continues at coordinate 8,206 of JAFUUB010000107.1, forward strand.
GCGCCGCATAGCAGGATGGCGCGCATGAAATGCTTCATAAATGTATCGTGTACTTTCTGGGTTTACTGGTCTGGCGCGTCTGTCGCGACGCGCGCGTCATTGCCGCAAAATGCATACCGAAGAATCCGACTTATTGGCCGAATTCCGATCTTTTTTTAGGAAAAACGTTTAAAGCAAACCGAAATGGGACAACGCCTTCCGGATTCCGTCATCATCCACCCCGGCCGTGACATAATCCGCCGAAGCCTTGACGTCATCCTCGGCATTGCCCATGGCCACGCCGATTCCGGCGAAACGCAGCATGCTGATATCATTCCCGCCGTCACCGAAAGCGATGATTTCCTCCCGCTTCAGGCCGATTTTTTCCAAGATGCAGGCGATGGCGGACGCCTTGGAGGCCTGGGCGGGGACGGCATCCACGAAATCCGGATGCCAGCGGGGCCAGGCGGTATCCGGCACATGGGGAAGATAGTGCCGCTCCAACTGCTCCGGCGTGATATAGACCGTATACTGATAGACCTCGTTGTTCCGGACCATGTCAACCAGCGGAACGGTCGGAAAAGCCGGAACATGGATCATCTTGTTGCACCGGGCCGTGATGTCGTTCTGCAGGTTGATGCCCATCCCGTCCGCCAGGAAAGCGACGGCCGCGAAGCCTTCCCGTTCCGAGATCTCCGCGATCCGGACGGCGGCTTCCCGGGGCAGCGGCGCACTGTAGATCACCTCGCCGTCGAGGGTGACGAGGCTGCCGTTCATCGTGATGTACCCGTCGAAGGGATAGTCTTTCAGGTTGCGGATCAGGCCCTGGGGACGGCCGCTGGAGATGTAGAGCCGAATCCCCTTGCGCCGCAGCGCATCGAGGGCCTCCAGGACTTCATCGCGGATTTCCGCATCATGGAAACCCACCAGGGTGCCGTCGATGTCGAAAAAGGCGGCCTTGATCATTTGGCGTGGGCGTAGTGCGTCTGCTCCTTCACGGGCTTTTCCGGATGGACCGCCCGGGCGGGAATCTTCTTTTTCCAGGCATACCAGAGGAAGAAGATGCCGAGCAGGATGAAGGGGATGCTCAGGAGCTGACCCATGTTCAGGGCCATACCCTCCTCGAAACCGACCTGCGGCTCCTTGATGAACTCAATCAGGAAACGGGCGCCGAAGCAGCCGATGAAGAACAGGCCGATGAAGGTGCCGCGATACAGTTTGTCGAGTTTCGTCTTGTACAGCCCCAGCAGCAAGAACCCGAGCAGCAGGTAGCTGCCGGCCTCGTACAACTGGGTCGGGTGCTTCGGTTCGGTCTCGCCGCGCAGGTCGAAGATAAAGCCCCACGGAAGCGAGGTGACGTCACCGTAAATCTCTGAATTGAAAAGGTTTCCGAGACGGATGAACGCACCGGCGAAGGCCACGGCGATGCACAGGTGGTCCAGCAGCCAGACAAAATCGAAATCGTTCCTCTTCCCGTATTTCCGGGCATACCACCACATGGCCAGCAGCAGGGCGATCGTACCGCCGTGACTGGCCAGGCCGCCCTTCCAAGGCATGAAGATCTCCAGGAACCCCTCCCAGGAGCCCAGGTAGTAATCCGGCTGGTAGAACAGGCAATGCCCCAGGCGGGCGCCCACGATCGTACCGATCAGCAGGGTGAAGAGCAGGGAATCCAGGAGTTTCTCGTCGATCTTTTCGCGGCGGAAGAAATATTGGAAAATGTACCAGCCCAGCACGAATCCGGCCACGAACAGGAGGCCGTACCAGCGGAGCTCGAATCCGCCGAGCCGGAAAATCACCGGATCCACATGCCAGTGGACGAAAAGCAATTCAGTCATAACAAAACAGCCGGACCCGCTGATGGGTCCGGCTGCAAATATAGCCATAATATTTTAATCCTGGATGGCTGCGATGCCCGGGAGGATCTTGCCTTCGATGGCCTCGAGCATGGCGCCGCCGCCGGTGGAGACGTAGCTCACCTTGTCGGCATAGCCCATCTGGGT
>JAFUUB010000108.1 GCA_017483985.1 Bacteroidales bacterium
TCGATGTCAGCGTGGGTGTCCAGGTAGACGGGGCCGTTGCTGCCGGAAGGTTTAGGGGTGCAGGAGATGGCGCAAAGGGCGGTAATCCCTGCGAGTACACGGTGAAGTCTTTTCATTATTTTACGAGTATCGGTAGATTGGTAGCGGATGCATATCCCGTGCCATCGAGGGCATACAGGTATACACGATAGGCACCCGGTTCGTCAATTTTCAGGTTCAGGGTCGGTTTTGAGGTCGTGACAACCTCCCCGACGCGGTCCGGACGCGGCTCATAGGCGCCGCCCGTCGCGGTGATGGTGGCTTCCTTGAGGACTTCCCAGACATAGGTCAGCTTCTTGTTCTCACGGTCCTTGACGGCCGCCTTGACCTTGATCTTCTTGCCGGCGGTGAAGGTCGGGTCCTGGAGGACGGACTTCCCGCCTGCCGTCATCGAAGAGATGAGCGGAGCGGTCTGGGACGGCTCCTTGCCGGTCCAGACGCGTTCCATGCCTTCCACCGTGGCGGCTTTCTCGCCCTTGAGCGGGAGGCCTTCGACGTTGGATTCGGTGAACATGCAGAACCAGGTCGGGGTGCGCTCTTCCTTCTGGCCCCACAGGAAGACGAAGGAACCTACGCAGGCCGGGTCGGACTGGATGATGTTGTAACGCTCCTCATAGCAGAGGCGCTTCTCTTCGCTGGACTGCTCGATCGGGGCGCCCCAGGCGGTCTTCTTGCACTCCCACCAGCCGGTCGGGCCCCATTCGGTGACCAGGTACGGTCCCTTCCAGTCGGATTTTTCGACCATGTTGCGGAGGGATTGGATGCCGCCGTAGCAGTTGATGCCGACAAAGTCCAGGGACGGGCAGTATTTGGCTACCTGGTTGAGGCTCTTCTGGTTGTAGGTAATGACCGTGGAGGTTGCATGGCGCTTGTCGATGCTCTTGATGATCTCGGAGAGTTCGTTGACGAATTCCCAGGCGAGGCCCGGGGTGTCTCCGTTCAGTTCGATCTCATTGCCGATGCCCCACATGATGATGTTCTTGTCATCCTTGAAGGCTTCGGCGAGTTCGCGGACCTCCTTGCGGAGCCGGTTCTTGTACTCTTCGTTCTGGTACATCTTCGGATCCTTGGTCAGTCCGATGCCCTGCATGATGTACATGCCGTTGGCGCGGGCCTGCTCCAAGGTACGCTGCACCCCGGCGACATTGCCGCTCCAGGTCCGGCAGGCGTTGGCGCCCGCGGCCTTGGCGACGTCCATCTTGTTGGTACCGCCTACGCCTTTGATGTAGGTGGGCTGGCCGTCGATGAGGAGTTCCCAACCGCCGGCGTTACGCTGGAATTTCACCTGCGCGGACGCAGCCGCGCAGATGAGAATACACAGGATAGAAAATACAACCTTTTTCATTATCAATTCTTTATTCATTCCACAGATCCGGAACACTGCCATGACCCCGGGTGTTGCGGGCCCGCTCGGCATACGGGACTTTCGTCCCGGAGTGCACGTCGAAGAGGACCTTGGCGGTCTCCATCATGGCCTCGACCTGCTCCTTGTACGGACGGTCGGTCACGTCGATCAGACCGCAGTTGTAGTTCTCACCGTCGCCGCGGCCGGACATCGGCTGGTCGCACCACTGGAAGTAGCCGGTACCGACCAGGGCCGGATGGGCATAGGCGTTCTCGGTGTAGTAGCGGTAGGCGACGCCGCGCTGCTGCTGGTCTTCCACCTGCCAGAGCGACTGGGCCAGGCCGTGGTCCACGGTGCCGAAGTGGTATTCGCCGATGATCATCGGCAGGTCCATGATCTCCATGGCGCGGTCCATCATCGAGGCCAGCGGCACTTCCATGTAGCAGTTGAAGCTGAACACGTCGAATGCGGTGGCGCAAGCCTTCAGGACATCTTCGCCCACGCCGTCCGGGTCGCCGAAGCGGATGCCCATGTTCAGGTGGTTCGGATCGTATTTCTTGAAGATGCGGTTGACATCATGCAGGAAGATATCGAAGCTGTTGACGATGAAGGCGCGGCGGTTGGCCTCGGTGTCGCCGTTCTTGGCCAGGTAGGCCTTGAGTTCCTTCTGGATCGGGCGCTCCGGTCCGTCGAGGATCAGCTGGCAGAGGCGGACCTCTTCGTTGAGCCAGGCCGGCTCGTTGGCGACGAAGTAACCGATCAGCCAGGGGTTCTTGAGGTTGCGCTGGACGGTGGCGGAGATGCTGCGCTCCAGGCCCTGGATGTAGTCCGGGCGGTAGATGTCGCACAGGCCCATCAGGTCGCGTTCCATGCCGAGGCCGCCCATCTGGAGGATAAAGGCCTTTCGGTTCATGCCGTAAATTTCGGCGCTGGACCAGTTGGCGATGGTGTTCAGGCCCCACTTGTCCATGCGGTTGATGACCATTTCGCGGGCTTTCTCACGGAAGTTCTCGCCATAGCGGCGGTACTGGTTCCACATGCCGAAGTTCGGCTGGGGACGGCGCTGCGGCATGCCCGGACGGGCCTGGGCATTGGCCGGACGCGGCGAGAGGATGTTCATGACCTCGTCGGAAGGAACCTCCTTGTACATGTTCGGGCGCTTGTCATAGTCCCGGAGTTCGCCGCCGTTGCCATAGTTGACACAGTCGACACCGACCGACAGGAAGAGGTAGCCTTCCGGGTCGACGAGCCACCAGCGGCCGTCGATCTTTTCGGTGCGGAAATAGCCGGTTGCCTTGACCTGTTTCTGCTTGTAGCCGCCGTACTTGGAGTAATTGTAGGCATCGGTGGAGACCGGTTCGGCCTCTTCCGCACGCCAGTCGGCTTCGAGGTCGGCCAGCGAGTGGGCCTTGCCCGGCCATTCTACCAGGTTGGATTGTCCGAACTCGTCGAAGGCGGGGATTTCTTCCATATAGACGTCACCCGGATCTTCGACAGCCAGTTCGATGTTGCGGATCTCGATCGACGGAGTGCCGATGGCCCGGCGGATGCGGACACCGACGGAGTCGACCCCGTGCAGGGGACCGCGCTTGCCGCCCAGGTTGATCCAGCCCGTGTAGCGGGCATGGTTGAAGGTGGCGGCCAGGTCGTGGGCGGGATCCGGCAGCTGGGTGAAGTATTTCAGCGGAATGGCGAGCCGGTTCCAGGCGTTCGGGACATAGCTCATGACGCGGAGCTCATTGTAGCCCCAGTCGGTGGTGAAGCCGAGCTGGAAGCGCTGGGCCGTCCCGATCTTGTACTCAAGGATGACGAAATTGTAGTCGTCCCAGTCGGCGGGCAGGTTCGGGTTGATGTCCTTGATGGCGAACTTGGTGCCGGACATTTCCTTGCTGCCGTCGAAGGTGAACTGGGCCTTCTTCGGGCCGCACCCTGCCACCAGGAGCAGGGCTGCGGTCAAAGCGATGAATATACGTTTCATGGTATGGGTCATTTGATGGAATCAAGCATCTTCTTCGCCCAGATGTTGCCGGAGTTCAGCTCAAGGGCTTTGCTGAGGTGCTGCTTGGCGGCAGCCTTGTCGCCGAGGCCGAGGTAACCCAGGCCGGCGGTCATTTCGTTCTGGGCCTGGCGGGCGGCGTTGGTGACGCGGCCGCCGAACTGGCCGTTGATGACGTTGCCTTCATTGGCGGAGGCGGTCATGCCGCGGAAGGTCTCCTGGGCGGCAGCCGTTTCGCCGAGGGCCTGCTGGGCCAGACCGGTCCAGTACTCATACTGGCGGTCGGCGCCGCTGCCCCGTTCAACATCCTGGACGGCCTTGGTGAAGAACTCCTTGGCACCGGCGGCGTCCCCGGCTTTCTGGCGGGCGAGGCCGGCCAGGTAGTACAGCTGGGAGAACTGGGCGCGGCCATACAGGCCGACCGGATAGTCGAGGGCTTTCTGGATGACGTCCTTGGCCTGTTTACCCCGGTTCTTCTGGAGCAGGTCCCAAGCCTTGAGGGCGTAGCTGTTGAGGTAGTCGGACTGCTTCTCGCGGGCACCTTCGGATTCGACGATGTCGTTGTTGTCGAGCAGGTTCAGGGCCTCGTCATACTTGCCGTTCTCCACGGCGCGGGTGATCAGGCGGAGGAGGGTCTCATAGTGCTTGACCGCGGTCTTGCGGTTGGCGATGAGGAAGTCGTATTTCTCCTTGGCGCTCTTGCCGTTGAGGTCGTTGATGACGTCGGTCTCAAACAGCAGGCGCGGGTCGTCGGCGTTGCAGGAGACGGCCTTGCGGATGCTCTCGAGCGCCTTCGGATAGTCGCGGTCAATGTCGCGGTAGGCGAGGGCGAGGTTGCGGTGGACGATGTAGAAGGTCGGATCCAGGTCGCGGGAAGTCTCCCACAGGCTGACGGCCTCGGCCGGATTGTGCTCATAGCGGAGGTTGCCCAGGTAGTACGGAGCCTTGGCGTCCTTCGGATCGGCGGCGATGGCATGGCGGAGCATGTCGGCCTCTTCCGGACGGAACGGGTAGCAGTAGTTGTGCGGGGCCAGGGAGCCCTTCTTGTACCAGGCAGCGGCGGCATCCTTGTCACCGGTCATTTCGGCGCAGTAACCCAGGGCGTAGAAGACCATCGGGTAGGTGCAGCCCTTGTCGGCGATGCGTTTGACGACATCAGAAGCTTCCGGATAGGCGCCGGCGTTGATGTAGTACGAGGCCAGTTCGAGGTAGGCCTGGGGATCATCGCGCATCCAGCGGTCCAGTTCGGCTTGGTTGCCGCGGCCGAGGATACCGAGTTCGTTCAGGGCCATGTGGTCGATCTTGTGCTTGCCGAGGACTTCCTGCAGGAAGGCGGCAGCTTCGGCGTTACGGCCCATCTTGCGGAGGATGAAGCCCTTGAGGTTCAGGGAAATCAGGTTCTCGGTATTGGTGGAGATACTGCGCTCGACGTGGTCGAGGGCGTTCTCCCAATCCTCGCGCTCGCAGTCGATCTGGGCGAGCTGGAGGTAGGAGGCGGTGTGCCAGTCGGCATCCCAGGAGGCACGGTAGAGCATGTCATAGGCCTCTTCGATGCGGCCCAGGTGGCGGAGCGTCAGGCCGAGGTAGTAGAGGGATTCGCAGTCGCGCGGACGGGTGTAACGCATGGTGACGCGTTCGACGGCCTTGCGGAAATAGGCTTCGGCCTTTTCCCAGTTCTGGTCCTTGTAGGCCATCAGGCCGAGCTGGTTGTTGACCTGGGCGTTGCCCGGGTCGCGGCGGAGGGCTTCCTCGAAGTACGGCATCGGATCCATCGTGCTGTGGAACTGGTCGATGCGCAGGCCGGTGAGGTAGAGTTCCTCGACGCTTTCGATCTCGGCGGGCTGCTTGTAGGAGGTCAGCGGCTCGGGACGGTCATAGTCCGGCTCCGGATGCTCGGCGGGAGCATAGTGGTAGAGCAGTTCGCCGTTGTCGGCATACAGGAGGATGTCCAGGTCCTGCTCCTTGGTGCCGGCGGGCAGGGTCACGTCGACCTTGCGCGGCTCGGCCGGGCTGATGGATATCGTGCGGGTGAAGACTTCCTTGCCGCCGGCGGTCACGCTCAGGCGCGCGGCCTTGTGGGCGCGGGTGGTGTTCAGGCGGACATCGAGCCTGGTGCCGTCCAGGAAGTAGTTCATCGCACCGGCGCGGTTGGCGTAGATCAGGCCGTCCAGGTCGCGGATCGGGAACCAGACCATGGTACCCTTCTTGGTCTCATACGGCTGGAGCCAGCTGTAGTCCGGCTGGTTGTCGGTATAGAAACCGGCCATCAGTTCGATGTAGCGGCCGGAATCGTCGGTCAGGCCTTCGTTGGTCTTCAGGCCGCTCGGGTTGTTGCCGTCGGCCCAGTATTTCATGCCCGGGCTGACATAGTGGTTGCCCACCCATGCGGTACCGGCTTTCAGGCGGTGGTCATAGCCGCCGAAATAGTCCTCGCGCGGATCCCAGGAGAAGAAGGATACGGAGGTCTCGGTGTTGACCCAGCGGCTGATATCCAGGCCGGTGTAGTTGTGGCGGTTGAAATAGCTGTCAGCGATCGGCCAGGAGGTCATGCTGTTCTTGCCGTGGTAGGTGACGTATTTCACGCTCGGCGGGAAGATGACCTGGTAGTTCTCGTCGCAGCGCACGGCCGGGTTGGCCCAGAACAGGAAGGAGTTGGTCACTTCCGTGGGGTTGCGCGGGACGATGGTCATCTCGACGAGGGAGGCGTCCGGCCATACGGTGTAGCCGATCAGCACGTTGGCGCGCTGGAGCCGTTCCTGGGAGTTGATCCAGACAGTCTGGCTGCCGTCCTCATGCTTCTCGATGACATATTCCATGTTCTCGACGGTGGTCGGACCGTGGTGGTGGGGATAGCCCCAGGCCAGGGAACCGGACCGCCAGTTGCCCACCATACCGATCAGGGACGGTTTGACGACGGCGTTGTGGTAGAACCAGTTGTAGCCGTTGGTCTTGTCATAGGCATAATAGATACGGCCACCCTGCTGCGGGGCGATGGCCATGCGGACGTAGTCGTTCTCGACAAATACCATGTCGTAGTCGACGTCCTGCTTGTTCATGGTCAGGCCGTTGTCGAAGGCATACGGATACATGCGGCGCTGGACGCCCTGGTGGTTGGCGCCCTCGTAGAAGCGGGGCATCGGATTCGGGGCGGTCGGGACATAGGTCGGAATCGTTTCGGTACCTTCGGTAACCTTCAGCTGGGCGGAAGCCCCCTGGGAAAATCCCAGGAGAAGGGCTCCCGCGCAGAGAAGGGATAGGAACATTCGGTTGTCCATATCAGTGGTGGTGTTATCGGTTGTATTTAGATTTCATGTACATAAACACCGCTGCGGGCGGTGATGTAGAGTTTGCTCCCGACGATGGTCAGGGAAGCCGGGCGCTCCGGAACGCGGATGGTACGCTTGTAGGAGCCGTCCGGACCATAGACAAGGACCTCACCGTCAGCGACATAGACATTGCCGGCCGCATCGGTGGCGACGCCGAATTCACCGCGCTCCACGAAGATTTTCGGATCGGAGAGGGAACCGTCGGCGGCCACGGCGGCCGAGACGACCCGGCGGTCATAGTCGTCGGACAGGAAGACCCGCTTGCCCGGGATGGCTTCGATCAGCGAGGTGCTGCGGACCAGGTCATACTGCTGCGGGATGATGGTGCGTCCGTCGGGGGCGACGAAGCACTTCTCCGGACGGAATACGACATTCGTCCAGAAATCGTGGAAGTCGCGCCAGCGGTTGGACGGATAGAGGGCCTTGGCCACATTGGTCACGCTGCCCATCGGGACGAGATCGAGCAGGCGGATGCTGTTCTCCGGATCCTTCGGGTCGATGCTGTAGGCGAGGGTGGCGAAGCCGGAGTTGCCCCAGCCGCTGAAGGAGGTGCCGGAGGCGTCCGGCAGGCTCTGGACGGTGATCGGGTCGGCGGCGAAGCCGGGCTGGCGGTCATAGCGGAAGGTCACGATGACGTTGTCCTTCGTATCGACGGCCACGTTGTCCGGTTTCCACGGGAAGTCGGCCAGGAGTTTCAGGCCCTTCTCCGGGTTCCACTGCCAGACGCGGCGGAGCCGGTGGTCGCAGAAGTACAGGTTGCCCTTGCTGTCGTGGGCGACGCCCTCGGCGAATTCCAGGTCGCCGGCGATCCGGGTCGCGGTGCCGGTGCTGCTGGTCCGGGCAAAGGTGGAAGCCTCGTTGCCGGTCACTGTCAGTCGGGCGAATTCCCACGGCCGGACCTCGATTTCCTTGGCCTGGTCGTAGATCGGAATGTCATTGGAGTATTTGACCTGTCCGAAGTTGTGGACATTCAGGAATTCGATGTCCCGGCAGCCGCGCATGCGCACGGAGCTGTGGTACGGCCAGTTGAAGCGGATGACGCGGAACATGTACAGTTCTGCGAAGGTAATGTTGTGGCAGTCATCCAGTTCGAGCGGCTGGCATTCCTTGCTTTCGACGCTCTCTTCCTCGGTCTGCATGCAGTAGATCTTCCAGTTGGCGACGTTGCGCAGGCGCACTTCGCTGCGGACATGGTGCTCGATGCTCATCGCGTAGATGCGGGCCGGCACGTCGGTGTCCGTGGCGAGGAAGCCGTTGGTGGCGTAGGTGTTGGCGGTCCAGATGTCCTTGAAGGTGCCGCCGCCGCGGTTGACCCACAGGCTCCAGTGCTGGTTGTCCCAGGCGTTGTCGAAGCCCGCGGCACGCACCGGGTTCTCCGGGGTGCTGACATTCGAAGCCCCACCGGGACGGGCGCCGCCACGGTTCTGCTGGCCGCCCTGCGGGGCAGGGGTCGGTTTGCGCATGGTGCCGTGTCCGCCGACGTACTTGACGTCATTCATGTAGGAATCCGCGCCGGCCATCCACTTGACGCCGACTGCGCGGTAGTTGAAGGCGCCGGTGTTGATGCCGATGCCGTTCAGGAAGTTCTGTCCGCCCTCGGAGGACTCGAGGATCGCGGCCGGGGCGCCGAAGGAGCTGAAGGCCGGCGTGCTCTCGAGGAGCTTGAGCTGGGTGGCGAAGGGGTGCAGGCCGATGAACTTGGTATTGCGGTTCATCTTGATGGTTTCGGAGACGATGTACCAGCCGGTAGGGAAGTACACGTTGTCGCCGGCGGCCATGGCCCGGCGGATCGCCTGGGTATCATCGGTCTTTCCGTCGCCCTTGGCGCCGTAGTCACGGACGTTGACCCAGGTTTCCATGCCCGGGAGCTGCGGAATGTCGTTCTTCAGGACGGCCGGAAGCTTGGCGAGCGGGACGATGTCCATGTCGGTCCTGTAGGCCGGGGTGTCCGTCAGGGAAGCCATCTGGAGACCGTGGTTGAAGGACTTGACGCAATAGACCTTGTCGGCGACCTTGGTCTGCTCGCCGGTGCGGAGGTATTTGACCAGCACGGGGACCTTGCTGCAGACGATATCGCGCAGGGTCACGTCGGTGTTGGAATTGTTCTCGGTCGCGATGACGATGGCCGGACCGGTGACGTTCTCGAAGCGGCAGTTCTCCATGAAGACGCGGTCGTTGAAGCCTTCCTGGATCTCATAGACAGTCGGGACATTCTTCGCCTGGAGGTTGACGATCGCCAGACCGGCTTCCTGGGCGTAGATGGCGGCCTTGCGCTGGCCTTCGAAATAGCAGTCGGCCATCATGACCTGCCAGCCCGGGGAGGCCTTGGTCGAGAAGATGCCGTATTCACCGCCGATGAAGGCGATGTTCTCCATCTCGTTGCCGACATCGAAGAGACCGGCCTTGCCCTTGCCGATGTTGATTGTCATGTAGCTGACGAAACTGTGCTGGGCGAAGTGCGTGCGCAGGGCGACCGCCTGCGGGTTGCCGTCTTCGATGCGGATGTCGATGTTGGACATGCAGCTGTAGAAGGTGCCGGCGCCGGCATCGCCGACGCGGTCTTCATTGGTCACGATACCGCCGGTGAACCAGAACATGTATTTGCTCTTCCCCTTGTCGGCGGGATGTTCGTCCGCAAATCCGGGCGACTTCTTCGACAGGATGAACTGCGGACGGGTCTTTCCGTAGCCGATCACCCGGACGGCGCCGGAATCGCCGACGGGGTCTTCATTGGTCACGATACCGCAGGTGAACCAGAACATGTATTTGCTCTTGCCCTTGTCGTTGGGATGTTCGTCGGCGAAA
>JAFUUB010000109.1 GCA_017483985.1 Bacteroidales bacterium
ATCGCCTCCTTCAGGGCCTCGCGGAAATGGTAGGTCTCGATGTATTTCTCGAGGGCCTCCTTCGCGGGGATGATCTGGGCGAGGGTCTCGGCATCGACGGCCTCGGGCTTCAGGTTGGCCGGGACCTTGCCGCCGAAGTACTTGTGTGTCAGGACTACGGCGCGGTTGACGAAGTTGCCGAAGATGGCCACGAGCTCGGAATTGTTGCGCTGCTGGAAGTCCTTCCAGGTGAAGTCATTGTCCTTGGTCTCCGGGGCGTTGGCGCAGAGCACGTAGCGGAGGACATCCTCCTGGCCCTTGAACTCGTCGACAAACTCGTTGACCCAGACCGCCCAGCCGCGGGAGGTCGAGATCTTGTCACCCTCGAGGTTCAGGAACTCGTTGGAAGGGACGTTGTCCGGCAGGACATAGTCGCCATAGGCCTTCAGCATGGACGGGAAGACGATGCAGTGGAAGACGATGTTGTCCTTGCCGATAAAATGCACCAGCTTCGTATCTTCGGATTTCCACCATTTCTCCCAGCTCTGGGGGAGGAGTTCCTTGGTGTTGGAGATGTAGCCGATCGGAGCGTCGAACCAGACATAGAGGACCTTGCCTTCGGCGCCGTCCACCGGGACGGGCACGCCCCAGTCCAGGTCGCGGCTCACGGCACGCGGCTGCAGGCCGCCGTCCAGCCAGCTCTTGCACTGGCCGTAGACATTGGATTTCCATTCCTTGTGCTGCTCGAGGATCCAGTCCCTCAGCCAGGGTTCATAGCGGTCCAGCGGCAGGTACCAGTGCTTGGTCTTGCGCTTCTCGATCACGCCGCCGCTCAGGCGGGAATGCGGGTCGATCAGCTCGGTCGGGCTCAGGGTGCTGCCGCATTTCTCGCACTGGTCGCCGTAAGCATGCGGATTGCCGCATTTCGGGCAGGTGCCTTCGATGTAACGGTCCGCCAGGAAGGTCTTCGCCTCGACGTCATAGTACTGCTCGCTCTCCTGAGTGATGAACTTGTCATCGTCGTAGAGCTTGCGGAAGAACTCGGAGGCATTCTGCTCGTGGACCTTGGAAGTCGTACGGGAATAGATATCGAAATTGATGCCCAGTCCGGTGAAGGCATCCTTCATGATCTGGTGGTATTTGTCGACGATGTCCTGCGGGCTCACGCCCTGCTCGCGGGCCTTGATCGTGATCGGCACGCCATGCTCGTCGCTGCCGCAGATGAAAACGACATCCTCGCCCCGGAGGCGCAGGTACCGCACGTAAATGTCGCCCGGGATGTAGGCACCGGCCAAGTGGCCGATGTGCACCGGTCCGTTGGCGTACGGGAGCGCACAGGTAACGAGGGTTCTCTTGAATTGCTTGTCCATATTATCTAGTTTCATTATTGTTTCTGTCTATTGCACCCGTCCCAGGGTCTTCAGCACCCGGGCCCGGAGGACGGTCAACTGCTGGAGTTCCCGCAGCAGGTCCAGCTGCTGCCCGGCGGGGGCGTCCTTAAGGGCGGCCTCGATCTCGCGCTGGCGTACCGCCACGCGTTTTTCCTGGTAGACCCGGATGGAACGGGGCACCCGCATGACCAGCATGGTCGCCGTCGCGGTCATCGCCGCCTGGTAATTCTTGACCGTCAAGTTGTAACGCTCCTGGGTCAGCTGCGCCGTCATGTCCGCCACCGTCCGGTCCGCACCGTCCATCAGCATCCGCACGATCCCGTCCTGGTCCAGTTCGGGCCGTCCGTCATACACGGCGAAATAGGCATCGTACGTCCGCTGGAAGACCGTATTGACAAACGAGAAGCTGTCGGCCTCCAGGTTGCTCCGGATGAAATCGGCCACGGTGCTGTTCCCTTCCGGATCGTAGAATTCGTGGTCGGTCTCGAATTCCAGTTCGGACACGCCCCAGTTCAGGATGAACCAGAGCAGTTCCCGCTCACACGGGGCCAGGACCGGATTCTCGTAAGCCAGGTCCTCGACCGTCGGAACCGGTACGTCCTGCGGCCCCGGATCGCCCGGCTGGGCCTCGGGCGCTTCCGAAAGGCGCTCCCGGCGGGCCTGCTCCCGGTCGGCGGCCGCCTGGTCATCCACCAGCATTTTCTCCCGGGTCCGGCGGACCCGCTGGAACAGGATCTGCGAGTCGATGTCGAACCGTTCGGCCGTCGCCTGGACAAAGACGGTCCGCTTGACCTGGTCCGGGATCAGGGCGATGGTGTCGGCGATGTCATTGATCAGTTCGGCCCGTTTGAGGGGGTCGTTGCCCGCCTCGGCCAGGGTCCGGTCGGTCTTGAAGGAAATGAAATCCTGTTCGTTGGCGGCGAGGAATTCCTGCACCTCTTCCAGGCTGTGCTTGCGGGAATAGGAGTCCGGGTCGTCCCCGTCGGGGATCAGGACCACCTTGACGTTCAGGCCCTCTTTCAGGGCCAGTCCGATGCCGCGTTCGGCGGCATGGATACCCGCTCCGTCCCCGTCGAACATCAGCACCAGGTTCTCGGTGAATTTCCGCACGACGCGGATCTGGTCCACGGTAAAGGAGGTTCCGCACGGGGCCACCACGTTGGTAATGCCCAGCTGGTGCATGCTCAGCACGTCCAGGTAGCCCTCGACGATGTAGCACCGCCCCTGGCGGACGATTTCGGTCCGGGCGAAGTACAGCCCGTACAGTGTCTTATCTTTCAGGTAGATTTCCGTCGTCGGGGAGTTGACATACTTCGGGACGGATTTGTCCGATGACAGGGTCCGGCCGCCGAAGGCCACCACCCGGCCGCTGACGGAATGGATCGGGAACATGACCCGGTCCGAGAAGAGGTCGGCCATGTGACCGTCCTCATATTGCTTGCACAGGCCGGTCGCGGTCAGGTATTCGTCCTTGTAGCCTTTGGCGCGCGCCGCATCCAGCAGGGCGTGCCGCCCTTTCGGCGCCCAGCCCAGGCCGTATTTTTCGATGGTCGCATCTTCCAGTCCGCGGCTGCGGAAATAGGCCAGGCCGACGGCGCGGCCCTCCCCTTCCTTGAGGGCGTCCTTGTAGAACTGGCCGGCGAACTCGCTGACCAGCAGGAGGCTTTCGTTGCGCTGGCGCGCAGCGATTTCTTCAGCGGTCTGCTCTTTTTCGACGACTTCGATGTGGTATTTCCGGGCCAGGTATTTCAGAGCCTCGACGTAAGACAGGTTCTCATGTTCCATCACGAAGCCCACGGCCGTCCCGGACTTGCCGCAGCCGAAGCACTTGTAGATGCCCTTGGACGGCGAGACATAGAAAGACGGGGTCTTCTCGTTGTGGAACGGACAGCAGGCCACGTAGTTGGCCCCGCGGCGCCTGAGCGTCACGAAATCCCCTACCACTTCGACGATCTGGGCCGAATCGAGGATCTTGGCTACGGTGTCCTGCGGGATCATCTGCTATTCGCCGGTATGGTTGCTGGTCCAGAACCCGGTCTCCTGCGGATCGTCCACCTTCTCGTAAGGTACGTCCCTGACTTCCGTCAGGTCCGTTTCCGGGGCAGGCTCCGCGGCCGTCGCTTCCGACTTCCCGGCATAGCGGATCTCATATTCCTCCCGGGCACGGGTCATCCGGCGGGTAGACAGGAGTTCGGTCACGCCGTAATAGATCAGCAGGATGCCGGCCAGGCGGCTCATCACCGTGTTCTCCCAGGGATTGGCCAGCAAGGTGATGCCGCCGATCACGGCGAGGCCGGACAGGAGCAGCGGGATCAGGCCGGCGCCCAGCAGGGAAATGGTCCCGCTCATGACGACGAACTGGAGGATCCCGAAAAGGATCAGGACGATGCCGATGGCCGCCACGATGAAGCCGGCCACGGCTCCCGGCCAGAAAAAGAGGATCAGGCCGAGCAGGATATCCACGCCGCCGTTCACGCACATCAGGGGCAGCGCCCCTTCCTTGCGCTTGGTGTAACCGTGGATGAGAGAGACGATGCCCGCTACGACCAGCAGGGCGGCGATGATCTTGACGACCACCACGGAAGCGTCCGTCCGCAACAGCATCACGAGTCCGATCGCGATGGCGGAAAGGGCGCGCAGGATGCTGCTGAACCGGGTTTTATATCCGAAAAAAATCATGTTTCGTTCCAGTTTATGCTTTAACTTGCAAATATAACAAAAAGCCCGGAAATAATCCGGGCCTTTAAGGGGTAATTCGCGCGCGATCAATTCGCCACCTCGCTGAGGAATTTCAGGCGGACCAGGCGGATCTCGATTTCCTCGTAATCGGGACCGAGCGCCGCGATGGCATCGGCGACGGAATCGGACTGGGCTTCATTCCGGAAATAATCGTAGATCTCCTCGACGACATCCGCATCCAGGTTGGCCTTGATGTAATAGTCCAGGTTGAGCCGGGTGCCGTATTCGACGATGTTCTCGATCTCGGAAAGCAGTTCGTCCATCTCCATGCCCTTGGACTCGGCGATGTCTTCCAGGTCGAGCCGCCGGTCGATGCACTGGATGATGTAGATCTTGTTCTGGGACTTGGAAGCGATGGACTTGACCACGAAGTCGTCCGGCCGGGTGATGTCATTCTCTTCCACGTACTTGCGGATGAGGTCCATGAATTCCTTGCCATACTTCCTGGCCTTGCCCTCGCCCACGCCCTGGCAGTTCTTGAGCTCGTCGACGGTCAGCGGATACATGATCGACATGTCGTCCAGCGAAGGGTCGGTGAAGATGACCCACGGCTGGAGATGCAGCCGTTTGGCCACGCTCTTGCGCAGGTCCTTGAGCATCGCGAGCAGGGTCGGGTCGCCGGCTCCGCCACCGCCGCGCATGGCGGCATGGGCAGCCGCAGCCTCCTCGTCCTCTTCATCGTCGGTGCCGTCGGAGAAAACCCGGTCTTCAGCCATCGGGACCGGGTACGGGGCAGTCTGGAAAGCCTTTCCCTTTTCCGTCACGGCGATCAGGCCGTAGCTCTCGATTTCCTTCTCCAGCAGGTGCAGGATGAGGCCCTGGTGGATGACCATGCACCAGAATTTCTCGTCGTGCTGCTTGCCGGCGCCGAAATAGGTCAGCCGGTCATGCTGGTAGGACTTGATCATGGCGCCGGTTTTTCCGGCGAGGATGGCCGCCAGGTGCTCGATCTTGAAATGTTCCGGGAGGGCCTGGATCAGCCCGATGACCAGCAGCAGGTGCTTCTGGCCGTCAAAGCGGGTCTTCGGGGTCACGCAATTGTCGCAGGAGCCGCAGTTCTCATGCGGATAATCCTCCCCGAAGTAGTTCAGCAGCAATTTCCTGCGACACTCTCCGGACTCGGCGTAGGCGACCGTCTCCATCAGCAGCTGGCGCCCGATCTCCTGCTCGGAAACGGGCTTGCCCTGCATGAATTTCTCCAGCTTCTGGATGTCCTTGTAGCTGTAGTAGGTGATGCAGCGGCCTTCCTTGCCGTCACGCCCGGCCCGGCCGGTCTCCTGGTAGTAGCCCTCGATGCTCTTGGGGATGTCGTAATGGATCACGAAACGGACGTCCGGCTTGTCGATGCCCATTCCGAAGGCGATGGTCGCCACGATGACGTCCACCGACTCCATCAGGAAGGCATCCTGGTTGTCGGCACGGGTCTTGGCGTCCAGGCCGGCATGGTACGGAAGGGCCTTGATGCCGTTGATGGTCAGGAGCTGGGCCATTTCCTCCACCTTCTTGCGGCTGAGGCAGTAGATGATCCCGGACTTGCCGGGGTTCTGCCGGATGAACTTGATGATATCCTTCTCCGGCTCCACCTTGTCCCGGACCTCGTAATACAGGTTGGGACGGTTGAAGGAACTCTTGAACACCTTGGCATCCGGCATGCCGAGGTTCTTGAGGATGTCGCTCTGGACCTTGGGCGTGGCCGTTGCTGTCAGGGCGATGATCGGGGCCCGGCCAATCTCGTCCACGATGGCGCGGATCCGGCGGTATTCCGGCCGGAAATCATGTCCCCATTCGGAGATGCAGTGGGCCTCGTCCACGGCGTAGAACGAGATCCGGATCTCCTTGAGGAGGGCGATGTTCTCTTCCTTCGTCAGGGATTCCGGTGCGACGTACAGCAGTTTGGTCACGCCGCTGAGCAGGTCCTCGCGGACCGCCATGACCTGGGCTTTGTTCAGGGAAGAGTTGAGAAAATGGGCGATGCCTTCGTTGCCGGCCACGAATCCACGGATGGCATCCACCTGGTTTTTCATCAGGGCGATCAGCGGAGAAATCACGATGGCCGTTCCCTCCATGAGCAGGGCGGGCAACTGATAGCAGAGGGATTTCCCGCCTCCGGTCGGCATCAGGACGAAAGCATTTCCGCCATCGACCAGATAGCGGATGACTTCCTCCTGATCTCCTTTGAAGGTGTCATAACCGAAGAATTCCTTCAGTTTGGCATGGATGGATTGGGTGTCGATCATAGAGGCCGGTTTTGAAAACCTTATAAATATAAGCAAATTTTTGCATTTTCCTAATCATTTCGGTTCAAATCTCCAATTTTTGGTGTTTTTTTCAATGTTTTCGTTACAGTGAATGACGGGGAGAGAAAACTTCCGGGCCAAATCGCGGTTATTCCGATTTTTATTGCGATATTTGCATGATTTTGTGTTTAGGATAAAACGCTAAAAAGTTATCATATATGAAGACATCCAAATTCTTCGCAGCCGCCATGGTACTTGCCATGACCGTTGCATGCGGGCCGAAGGGCGGTAACGCCGCCAACGGTTCCCAGGCCGACTCGCTCGGCGTCGCCCAGAACGTCAAATCCACCAACCCGAAGGACTACCTCCCGACCAAGGCGCAGATCGATTCCGTCAGCTACCTGCTCGGTATCAACTTCGGCAGCTTCCTGAAAGGCTACAACTTCGGTGATGACATCAACTATTCCCAGATGAAGCGCGGTATGGACGACTTCGTCAACTCCAAGGGCAACCAGCAGGATCCGGACTTCGTCAAGCAGTTCAAGATCGATCCCAACGAGATGACCCGCATCTTCAACGAGTACCTCGCCAAGCGCCAGGACTATGTCGCCGCCGTCAACATCCAGAAGGAGAAGGAATTCCTCGCCAAGAACCTCGGCAAGGGCTTCACCGAGACCGAAAGCGGCCTGCAGTACCTCATCGTCGAGGCCGGCAACGATGTGAAGCCGGGTCCCCAGGATACCGTCAAGGTCCGTTACAAGGGCACCCTGCCGGACGGCAGCGTGTTTGACGAGACCCCGGAAGGCGCCGAGCCCGTCTCCATGCGCCTGAACCAGGTCATCGCCGGCTGGACCGAAGGCCTGCAGCTGATCGGCGAAGGCGGCAAGATCAACCTTGTCATCCCGTCCAAGCTCGCCTACGGTGAGAACGGCAACCGCGGCATCGAGCCCAACACCCCGCTCACCTTCGAGGTGGAAATGACCGAGGTCCATCCGTTCGTCGAACCCGTCGCCGAAGAGGAGAAGAAATAAGGATGGCCAATCTCGAAATTGAAGGCCGGCTCGTCCGCAAGCTGGCCGTCCAGTCCGGACGGTCAGCCCGCGGCGACTGGTCGAAGCAGGAATTCGTCGTGGAGTTCCAGGACGGGAATTTCCCGTCCAACGTCGTCTTCAACGTCTGGGGAGCCGACAAGGTCCGCGATCTGGAACGTTACCAGGTCGGTGACGAGATCCGTGTGTCCTTCGCTCCGAGCAGCCGTGAATTCAACGGACGCTGGTACACCGACCTCCGTGCCTGGCGCATCGCCCCGGCCGGTCAGGCCGCCCAGCCTGCGCCGCAGCAGGCTTACGGTCCGCAGCCGGCAGCCCCGCGCGGCAGCCAGGATGTTCCCGCCGGCTTCGCTCCCCGGAGCGAAGGTGCCGTTCCGCCGGCCGCTCCGGCGCCGACTTTCGAGGACATGCCGGGAACCGATTCCGGCGACGACCTCCCGTTCTAGGATTCAGGCCTGAGGACAGGGTCCGACAGGCGGCAGAAAAGCCCGGAACGCTGTTAAATAAAAACTGAAGCCCGGTATCGGCTTAAGTTTTTTTGTTTCCCCCAGACTCCCCCCCCGTTCGCCAAAGGGCGAGAAATGTAAATCAATGGTATTCAAAAAATCAGCCACCTTTATCGCAAATTTATTGGCTCACCGGAATATTTCCGTGTTTTTTGACCTCGTAAGAGGCGGAAGAAAGCGATAAAGTTATAAATTTGCTCTCATGAAACAGTTCCAAGTTGATGAGAGCAAATTGCTTTATCTGGTAAGCTTCCTTCTTCCGGAGG
>JAFUUB010000110.1 GCA_017483985.1 Bacteroidales bacterium
CATGTCGGGGAAACGGGGGCCGAAGTCGTCGAGGTTCGGCCCGATGAGCGGGTTCGGGAGCTGGTTGATGTGGTCCCGGATGATCATCAGGTCACCGACGTGGTAGTTGAAATTGACGCCGCCTGCCGCATTGGATACGAACAGGTATTGGATGCCGATGACTTTCATGACGCGGATCGGCAGGGTGACGAGTTCCATGCCGTACCCTTCATAGTAGTGGATGCGTCCCTGCATGGCGATGACGGTCTTGCCGCCGACTTCGCCGATGATGAAATTCCCCTTGTGGCCGATGGCGGTGGAAACGGGGAAACCGGGGATGTCCCTGTAGGGGATGGTGACCGGGTTGGCGATCTTGTCGGCCAGCCGGCCCAGGCCGCTGCCCAGGACGATGCCGATGGTCGGATGCAGGTCAAACCCGGACAGGATGCCGTTGATATACTCAGCGGCTTTGTAAATTCTTTCTGCTCTCGGATCCATGATAGAAGGGATTTAAATGATTTTTTTCAATGCTTTGCGGGCTTCGGAGAGGATTTCCTCCTCACCTTCGACGTGGCGTCCCCGCATGACGAACCGGCCGCCGGCGATGACCGAATCGATGCAGTCGCTGTGGGCGGAATAAATGAAGTTGGCCAGGAAGGAGCCCGGGGACAGGAAGAACGTGCTGCCGGTATCCACGATCAGCACATCGGCCTCCCGTCCTTCCTCCAGGACGCCGGCGTTGATTCCCAGCGCCTTGGCACCGTTGCGCGTCGCGATGTCGATCAGTTCCTGCAGCGGCATCGCCTTTGGATCGCTCCGCCAGGCTTTCTGCACCAGCGCCGTGGTCTTCATCGCTTCCAGCATGTCCAGGTTGTTCGAGGAGGCACATCCGTCCGTACCCAGGCAGACGTTGACTCCGGCATCCCGCAGTTCTTCGTAATAGAAATGATAGCCGGACGCGATTTTCAGGTTGGAGTTGATGTTGTGGACGCAGTTGACCTTCCGTTCTCCCAGGATCCGGATGTCTTCCTCGGAAAGCCAGAGGGAATGCGCGGCGATGAGCCGGTCATCCAGGACGCCCATCTGGTCCAGGTATTGGACCGGGGACAGGCCGCCGTGGTCTTCCTGGCAGGAACGGACCTCGCCCTCGGTCTCGCTCAGGTGGATGTGGAGCCTCAGCCCATGGTCGCGCGCGAATTGCGCGGCCCACAGGATCATCGGCTCGCTGACGGAGTAGATGGCGTGGAAGGCGATGGCGAATTGGGATGCGTCGTTCCAGCTGCGGGATTCCTCGTACAGCCGGATGCACTCCTCCTGCTGGCGGGCATTCTCCCAGGGACCGCTCTTGTCGAGGATGACATAGGAGATGACGGGGCGGATGCCCAGTTCGAGGGCGGCGCGCCGGGCGGCGGGGGAGAACCAGTACTGGTCGTTGAAGGTGGTCGTCCCGGTCTTGATCATCTCCAGGGCGGCGACCTTCGAGCTCCAGTAGACGAAGGATTCATCGATGTTGGACTCGATCTTCCAGATGTTCTGGATCCAGTCGTCGAACGCCGTGTCTTCCTGGATCCCGCGCATCAGGGCCATGCCGGCATGGGTATGCATGTTGACGAAACCGGGCAGGGCGGTCTTTCCGGTGCAGTCCACGGTTTCGCAGCCCGGGTCGGAGCAAGGCTCCGCCTGTCCTGCGGGGCGGATCGATTCAATCCGTCCCCGGCCGATCAGCATGTCGCTGGCCTGACCGTTTACGTTGATGTTTTTCAGTAAAATCTTACCCATGCTTACAAATATAAAAAAATCCCGCCGGACCCCAAAGATCCGGCGGAAAAATAATTGCGGAGGACTAAAGGATCTCGCGAAGCTTCTGCAGGTTCTCGGGCGGCGTGGCCCAGCTGGTGGCGAAGCGCACGACCGTGCGGTCCTCATCGTATTTTTCCCAGAAGTCAAATCCCACCAACGGGGAAAGACGGGCAACCTGGGCATTGGTCAGGATGACAAACTGCTGGTTGGTAGGCGATTCCAGGAAGAAAGGAATGCCTTTCTCATGCAGGATGCCTTTGAGTTCTTCGGCCCTGTCAATCGCATGCCGGGCGATCCGGAAGTACAGTCCGTCGGTGAAGAGGACGTCGAACTGGATGCCGAGGAGACGCCCCTTGGCCATCAGGGCACCGTGCTGCTTGACCGTCGTCATGAAATGCGCCGGTGCGTTCCCGCGCGGGAAGACCACCGCCTCGCCGCAGAGGGCGCCGACTTTCGTCCCCCCGATGTAGAACACATCGCAGAGGGAGGCCAGGGCCGGCAGGTCCAGGTCGGACTGCAGGCTTTCCAGGCCGTATCCCAGGCGGGCCCCGTCGATGAAGAGGGGGATTCCGTATTCCTGGCAGATCGCGTGGATCGCGGAGAGTTCATCCCGGGAATAGAGGGTCCCGTATTCCGTCGGAAAGGACAGGTAGACCATGCCCGGGAAGACCATGTGCTCATGGTTGGCATCGGCGTAGAAGCCTTCCAGGCAGTTTCTCAGTTCCCCGGCATCCAGCTTGCCCAGATGCTGCGGGAGGGAGATGACCTTGTGGCCCGTATACTCGACGGCGCCGGCTTCATGGACTCCGATGTGTCCGGTGGCGGCGGCGACAACGCCTTCGTAATTGCGCAGGAGGGCGGCGATGACGGTGGCATTGGTCTGGGTCCCTCCGACGAGGAAATGGACATCCGCTTGGGGGCAGGCGCAGGCCTGGCGGATCTTGTCCTTCGCCCGTTGGGAATACCCATCGGTCCCGTAACCGGGGAGCTGCTCCAGGTTACTGTCACACAACGCTTTGAGAATCAGCGGATGGGCGCCTTCTGCGTAATCGCAGGTAAATGAAAGCATGGATTAGAGCAATTCCTTGATTTGTTGTTCGACCAGGAACATCGGGGCGGTCGGTTCGAACCGGGCCACGACGTTGCCCGAGCGGTCGAGCAGGAATTTCGTGAAATTCCATTTGATGTCCGGCTTCGAGGCGTAGTCCGGATCGTTGCGCTGCATCATGGCTGCCATCATCTGGGACCGTTCATCCTCGCCGAAACCTTCGAAGCCTTTCTGCTCCTTGAGCCAGGTGAAAAGGGGAGTGGCGTTCTCTCCATTGACGTCGATCTTGGCAAACTGCGGGAACTGGGTGTTATATTTCCCGGTGCAGAATTCCTTGATCTCCTCGGCGGTGCCGGGTGCCTGTCCGCCGAACTGGTTGCACGGGAAATCCAGGATCTCCAGGCCCTGGGCATGGTATTTTTCGTAAATGGCTTCCAGTTCTTCATACTGCGGCGTGAAACCGCAGCGGGTCGCGGTATTGACAACCAGCAGGACCTGCCCCTTGTAGTCCGCCATGGAGGCGGTGCTTCCGTCCGCCTGGAGGATGTCGATGGCGTAGACCGGGGATTCGGGGGCGTTGGCCTTGCGGCTGCCGCAAGCCGTGAGGGCCATCACGGCCATCAGGGAAAAGAGGATTCGTTTCATATACTTCAATACTCTTAGAATTCTTCGTCTTCGGTATGGACGGGCCGTTCAGGCAGGTCCTTCAGGCAGTTGACCCGGATGTATTCGATCACTTCCTGCAGCCCCTCGGCAAACTTGTCGAAATCCTCCTTGTACAGGAAGATCTTGTGCTTGTCATAGGTAAAGCGGCCATCCCGCTCCATCTTCCGCTTGCTCTCGGTGATGGTCAGGAAAAAGTCATTCCGTCCCTTCGTGGCTTTCACGTCAAAGAAATACGTACGTTTCCCCGCCCGGACAGGCTTCGAGTAGACATCCTCGCCCTGACGCTCCTGCGCGTATGCGCCATCATAATCATCTCTGTACATAGTATTCTTGTTTTAAAACTGGTCAAATTTAAGGAAAAATCTGTAATTGTTGCTATCTTTGCATGAATTTTTGCTTAGAAACACCATGCTCAATCGAAGGATATTACGCATCAAGGCATTCAAGGTTATCTACGGCTATGCCGTAACCGGCAACAAGAGCCTGGAAGATGCTTATGCAGAATTGGATGCGTCCTGTGAGGCGACCCGCGACCTGTACCTGCTGATGCTGGCCGTCGCCTGCCCGCTGACCGCCGAGGCCCGTGCCCGGATCGAGTCGGCCCGCGCCAAGTTCAGCCCCACGGAAGAGGAACTGCATCCGAACGAGACCTTTGCCGGCAACGCCCTGGCCCGCCTGCTTGCGGAAGACCCCGATTTCCAGAAGATCCTTTCCCGGCGGAAGCTGGGCTGGGACCGGTACGACATTTTCATCCGCAACCTGTATGACAGCATCCGGGAGAAGCCCTATTTCCAGAAGTTCCTGGCCGCGGGTGATGCCTCCCTCGCTGCCAGCTGCCGTCTTTTCACCCGGATTTACGAAGAAGAGTTCACGGACAATGAGGCGATCGAACCCATCCTGGAAGAGCTTTCTCTCTATTGGAACGACGACCTCGCCTATGCCCTGACCTGGTGCTGCCATACCCTGGACGACCTGGCCCGGGGCAAAGCCTGGCAGCTGCCGGAACTGTACCAGAGCGACATCGTCCGCAAGCGCAAGCCCGGTGCGGTCATGGACAGCGACCGGGATTTCGTCCGGAAACTGGTCCGTACCGCCCTGACCGGCTATGAGCGGTATTTCGCCAAGGTGACCGCCAGCGTCTCCGATTGGGACAGCGACCGGCTCTTCTCCACGGACATGGCGATCATCGCCTGCGCCATGGCAGAAATCGAGAACTTCCCGGAAATCCCCCAGAATGTATCCCTGAACGAGTACATTGAGATTTCCAAGTTCTACTGCTCGCCGAAGAGCCGCAGCTTTATCAACGGCCTGTTGGACCGTTTCGTCAAGGAAAACAATAAAACTGAATAGATTATGACACTCTCTATGGTTATTTTGCAGGCGGCTGCCCCGGCCGCTCCTGCCGCCGGCGGCGGCGCGATGATGTGGATCATGCTCCTGATGGTCTTCGTGGTCATGTGGCTGTTCATGATCCGTCCGCAGCGCAAGCAGCAGAAGGAACTGGAAAAATTCCGCAGCGAACTCAAGAAAGGTGACAAGATCGTCACCATCGGCGGTATCTTCGGGACCGTGGCTGAAATCCATGAGACGGACGTGCTGATCCGCGTGGATGGTGAGACCAAGCTCCGCGTCAGCAAGAACGCGATCCAGAAGGATTTCACCCCGCAGCAGTAAGCCATCGCCATGGGCCGTCTGTGGGACAAGTTCCGCAGCCTGTCGGTATCTAACGGGAAGGACATCATCATTTTCGCGATGTCCCTCCTGTTGGCTTTCAGTATATGGCTCATACACAACCTCTCCCTGTACTACAATGAGACGGTCAGCATCCCCGTCACGGCGCGCAGCAGCCTGGAGGGGCATGCGCAGGTCTCGTCCAACAGCGCGGCCGTCCAGGCGCGTCTCCGTCTGACGGGTTTCGATGTGATCCGTACCCGGGGTGCGATGAACCGTAAGGCGGTCGTCGTCGATTTCGCCGCAGCGGACCTGCATCCCAGAGGCGGGGAAATGTTTTATGTCACCGGTTCCGACCTGAACCGGTATGTACAGGCGATTTTCGGAGACGATGCCCGCCTGGAGACGATGCTTTCCGATACGGTCCAGTTCCGTTTCCCGCTGGAAAACAGCAAGAAAGTCCCTGTGATGGCCGTTTATACCGCAGCCTTCCGGCCGCAGTATACGGCGGTAGGGGACCTTCGGCTGACCCCGGATTCCGTCACGGTGTACGGGGAACCGATGCACCTGGCCCAGGTGGACCGTGTCTATACCCGGCCCTTCACCCTGGAAGACCTGCGTGTCAGCGCACATGGGCGGGTCCGCCTCGAGGAGACCGGGTTGCGGCTCAGCGTCAATTCCGTGGACTATGCCCTGGAGGTTTCCCGGTATGTCGAGATCCGGGCCGACATCCCGGTCGGAAGCCGCGGCGTACCGGCCGGACGCAGCCTGATCATCTATCCCTCGGTGGCCCAGGTCTCCTTCAAATGTGCGTTCCCGGTGACGGTAGACCCGACGGATAACGCCCATTTCTATATTGATTATCAGGATTTCACCCACTCTCTGGGCGGGATGTGCATCCCCCGTTGTGATGACCTGCCCGCCGGGATCCTGGATTACACCATCGAACCGCAGGTCTTTGACTGCGTAGAAAGTTCCCGATGAAAACGCTGCTTGTGACCGGAGGGATCGGCAGCGGCAAGTCTGCCGTATGCGCCTACCTTCAGGAACGGGGAATCCCCGTATACGATTCCGACCGTGCCGTCAAGCGGCTGTACGCCTCGGACCCGGACCTGCTTCCGGCCCTGGAGACCCTGTTCGGTACATCGCTCCGTCTTCCGGACGGGAGCCTGGACCGGCAGAAACTCTCCGGCATCCTTTTTTCCGACCGCTCCGCCCTTGCGCGCCTGGAATCCGTCGTCCATCCGGCCGTCCTGCGGGATTTCGTGGCCTGGCGGAACTGCCAGCAGGCCCCGTGGGTGGTCATGGAATCTGCCATCGCCCTGCAGAAACCGCTGTTTGACGGGGTCTATGATGCGGTCCTGCTGGTGACGGCCCCCGAAGCCCAGCGTCTGGACCGGGCCTGCCGCCGGGACGGCGCGGACCGGGAGGCCGTCCTGGCCCGGATGGCCGTCCAGGCGTTCGACCCGATGCAGGCTGATGCCGTCGTCAACAATGACGGCGACCTGCCGACGCTCCGCCACCGGACGGACATTGCCTTAAAAGTATTATCTTTGCATATTGAAGCGGCCGGAAGTGCCGCCGTTTATTAATTACGCAACAACATGGAAAACAAAAAAACCGATCTCGCGAAAATCCTTTCCGTATCAGGCTCCCGCGGCCTGTATCAATATCTTGCCCAGGCCCGCAGCGGCGCCATCGCCGAATCGCTCCAGGACGGCCACCGTACCTGCTTCGACCTGAAGAGCAAGATCACGACCCTGGCGGATATCTCCATCTATACCGATGAGGGCGAACTGAAACTCCAGGAGGTTTTCAACAAACTCCACGAAACCCTCGGCGACCAGGATGCTCCGACGTCCAAGGCTCCGGCCGATGAATTGAAGGCCCTTTTCGCCAAGGCGGTTCCGGATTATGACGGCGACCGTTTCTATGTCTCCCACATGAAGAAGGTGGTCGACTGGTATAATGAACTGAAAAACCACGCCTCTCTGGATTTCCTCACCGACGAGGAGCGGGAAGCCCAGGCGGCTGAGGCCAACGCAGAATAATGGCCAAGCCTTCGTTGCAAGTCATCACCCTCGGTTGTTCCAAGAACAAGGTGGACACCGAGCACCTGCTCGCGCAGGTGCAGGATGACTTCGTGATCATACCGGAGGATGAGGAAGCGAAGGTCGACTGGCTGCTGCTCAATACCTGCGGATTCATCGGAGATGCCAAGGAAGAGTCGGTGCAGGCGGTGTTCGACGCCGTCGACCGGAAAAACCGCGGACTGGTCGGGAAAATCCTGGTATTCGGCTGCCTGTCGCAGCGGTACATGGACGAACTGCCCGGCCTGATCCCGGAAGTGGACGGCTGGTACGGCGCCCGCGACCTGGACCCGGTCGTCCGGGCGTTGGGCGGCCAGGTGAAAGCCGGTCGCCGGAATGCGCGTTATTCGCCCGTACGCCGCACCCCGTATGCCTTCCTGAAGATTTCCGAGGGTTGTGACCGGCGGTGTTCCTATTGCGCCATCCCGTTCATCCGCGGCGCCCATCGGTCCGTACCGATGGAAGACCTGGTGGCAGAGGCCCGGTCGCTCTCTGCAGAGGGGGTCCGGGAACTGGTGCTGATCGCCCAGGATACCACCTATTACGGACTGGACCTGTATGGACGCCGGGCTTTGGCGGAGCTGCTCCAGCGGCTGTCGGAGGTGGACGGGATCGAATGGATCCGCATCCATTATTCCTACCCGGCCGGTTTCCCGGAGGACGTGCTGGACCAGATGGCCTCCAATCCGAAGGTCTGCCGCTATATGGACATCCCGCTGCAGCATGTGGCGGATCCCGTGCTGGACAACATGCACCGGCACGTGGACGGGGCCTGGACCCGTTCGTTGATCCGGAAGATGCGGGAGAAGGTCCCGGGCATCGTCCTGCGTACCACGCTGATCGTCGGCCATCCCGGCGAAGGCCGCAAGGAGTTCTCCGAACTCTTGGACTTTGTCCGTGAGGCCCGTTTCGAAAGACTGGGTGCCTTCACCTATTCCGAGGAAGAAGGGACCTGGGGTGCAGCCCATCTGAAAGACTCCGTAAGCAAAAAAACGAAACAATCGCGCCTTTCCCGGCTCATGGAAATCCAGCGTGGTATATCATTTGCTTACAATCAATCCCGGATCGGCTCCGAGGTCCGTGTCCTGGTGGACGGCTATGCCGACGGCATCCTGGTATGCCGCAGCGAGTTCGAGAGCCCGGAAGTGGACGGAGAGATCCTGGTTCCATGCCCGCAGGGGGGATCCCCGGAGCCGTATGTCGGCCGGTTCATCACCGTCCGGATCACCGGCGCCGATGATTATGACCTGACGGGAGTATATTTAAGAGATTAGTGCTATGAAACGTTCATCGATCCTGGCTGCGATCGCACTCACGCTGAGCCTGGGTGCCTGCAGCCCGCAGACTTTCACCATGAACCTGGAAACGCGGCTGCCGTCGCTATCCGGTTTCGATCTCGGCGGGAAAAGCCTTTCCGTCGTTTACCTCGAGGAAGCGGGGAAAGATACGGTTTTTGCCAAAAACCTGGCGACCGGATTCGCGGAGGCGTTGGAAAAGGATTACTTTGGCGGCCGCCAGGCCGTCGGCGTCTACCGGATGGAGAAGAAATCCGGAGCGGATTATGCGTCCCGGGACACTTTGCTGAACCTGGTCATGGACAGCGGGGATGATGTCATCTTCCTGTTTGACGCGCCGGCGTTCCAGGATGCGGTCCTGGGTGAGCAAAAGACCTCGTCCCTGCAGTCACCCGATTCTTCGCGTTTCGTGGTGGCCAGTATCCCTTATTCGCTGCGCATGTATGCCTATGATTCGATGAACAAGGCCGATACGGTCCGGACCTTCGTGGGGAACGGCACCTTCAACCAGGTCATCTTCGGCTCCGAAAAGACGACGGATGCCCAGTACAGGCGTCACTTGTGGGACAACACCACCAATACCGCCGTTCAGGCTGCGGATGCCGGAAACCGCAGCGCCGCCAAGTTCAAATCGGTCTGGAAAGAAGAGATGTTTACGTTCTTTTATTATGATTCCGCGGTCTGGACGGATGCCGCCGAATCTGCCTATGTATTCAAGTGGAATACGGCCGTGGATAAATGGATGTCGCTGCTTAATACCAAGAATTACGAGAAACGCGCTTATGCGGAGTACAACCTGGCCGTCGCCTGTTTCCTGATGGGCGATGTCGAGCTGGCCTCCCGCTGGCTGGACCAGAGTGACAAGGACGGAAAGGTATATCTTTCCGACAACCTGCGCCGCAAGATCGCAGCCAAGCTGACGCGTTAGCGGATATCCAGAATCTTGTGGGTCTGCAGGCTCAGACTCCACCGGGGGTGGTCCAGCACATAGCGGACCACCTCTTTCGTATTCTCCCCGGAACAGGGCTGGAGGAAATAGTGGTCCGCCGGGAAAGACAGCCATCGCTGCACATCCTGCCCGGTGTAGACGAGTTTCAACTCGTCGGCTTTTTCCAGGACGACGGTACCCTGGGGCTGCCAGTCTTCCTTGGGGCTGAGGGTGACCCAGTCGATCCCTTCGGGAAGGGGATGGGTGCCGTTGGTTTCGATATGGAGGGAGAATCCGGCCCAGTGGAAGGCCTGGACGAAGGCGTCATCGACCTGGAGGGAGGGTTCGCCTCCGGTCAGGACCAGGTGACGGCAGCCGCTGGAAAGCCGGAGGGCTTCGGCGACCAGTTCTTCCAGGGACCAGGCTTCCGCATGGGAGAAGTCCGTGTCGCAGAACGGACAGCGCAGGTTGCAGCCCGCCAGGCGGACGAATACGGCCGGCGTTCCGGTCCACCATCCTTCTCCCTGCAGGGAGTAGAAGATTTCGTTGACGCGGTATGTGTCAGTCTTCGTCCCGTTCATAAACGGCCTTGTTGTTCTCGGATTCCCAGATTTCGACTTTGTAGCAGTTTTCTACGTGGTCGCAGATCCAACGGGCGATGTTCTCGGCCGTGGGATTGAAGGGGAGGATCTCGTTGAGGTTCCGGTGGTCCAGCTGGCCGCTGATTTCTCGTTTGATCGCCGTGAAATCCGTGACCATACCGTCCTGGTTGAGGGTCTTGGACTTGCAGTGGACCAGTACGATCCAGTTGTGGCCGTGCAGGGCTTCGCACTTGCTCTCATAGCTGAGATGGAGACTGTGCGCGGAGGAGATTTCGAGTCGCTTGGTGACGTAATACATGGCTTCAGGCTTTGTAGGGGGTCGGGTCGAAGCCGGCGAGGGCTTCCTTTCTTTCATGGCAGGTACCGCAAAGGCCGCAGTGGAGGGTGTCGCCTTCATAGCAGGAATAGGTCTTTTCGAAGGGGACTTCCAGTTCCCGCCCCAGCAGGGCGATCTCCCGTTTGGTCATATTGCAGTAAGGGGATACGATGCGGATGCCTTCATACGTGCCGGCATGGGACGCCTGGTCCATGGCCTGGACGAATTCCGGGCGGCAGTCCGGGTAGATGGCATGGTCTCCGGCGTGGTTGGCGATCAGGACGGTATCCAGGCCGTTGCTTTCGGCCAGTCCGACGGCGACGGACAGCATGATGCCGTTGCGGAACGGGACCACGGTGCTCTTCATGTTGTCTTCAGCATACGCCCCATGCGGGATGGCCGGGCCGCTTTCGAACATGCTGCTTTTGAAATATTTCCCCATGAAGTCCAGCGGGATGACCAGGTGCCGGATGCCCAGCAGGGTGCAGTTCTCGCGGGCGCAGGCCAGTTGGGCGGCATCCTGGCGGGCACCATAGGTAAAGGTCACGGCCAGGGAAATGCGGTCTTTGTATTGGTACAGGAGGGTGGTGCTGTCCATCCCTCCGGAATAAACGATGAGTGCTTTCAAATCTTCGGATTCTTTTCTGCAAAGATAGCCATTTTTGCCCATTCTGTATATTTTCCCTGTGAAATGCCCGTATATATGAATATATATTTAAATATAGTGAATATTATGTAGAATATTTGCAAAATGCTGTAAAAATATACTATATTTGCCGTTGTTAAAGGCCGATTCCCCATGCCAGGCCGATGGACATGAAGACAGATATGAATCCGATACACTATGTGACCGCCGACCAGGCCGTCCAAGTCGTGAAATCCCACGACCACATCCACCTGAGTGGTGTTGCCAATGTGCCGCATCCCCTGATTGCCGCCCTCTGCCGGAGGGCTGATGCCGGGGAACTGGTGGACTTGCATTTCCACCATATCCACACCGAGGGACCGGCTCCGTATTCCGATCCTGCTTACGAGGGGATCTTCTTTGAACAAGGTTTCTTCGTGGGTCCGAATGTACGGGCAAACGTGAATACGGGCTATGCCGATTATATTCCGGTGCATCTGGAAGAGTCTCCGAAGATGTACCGCAGTGGAATCCTGCCCTGTGACGTGGCGATGGTGCAGGTTTCCGAACCGGAAAACGGATACGTGTCTCTGGGCTGTTCGGTGGATTGCTCCGTCGCTGCCATCGAGTCCGCCACCCATGTCCTGGCCGTCGTCAATCCGCATGTGCCGTTCGCCTATGGTGACCTGGTCCCGGTGGAGCGGATCGAGTCCTTTGTCTGGGATGATACCCCGTTGTATACCATTCCCTTTGCCGAGCCCTCGGCCATCGACCTGGCCATCGGACGCCATTGCGCGGAACTGGTGCCGGACGGAGCCTGTCTGCAGATGGGGATCGGTTCGCTTCCGAATGCGATCGCCTCGCATCTGAAGGACCATCAGAACCTGGGCCTGCATACCGAACTGTTCTCCGACGGCGTGCTGGACCTGATCCGCAGCGGTGTCGTCAACGGTTCGCAGAAGGTGACCGATCCGGGGAAAGTCGTGGCCGCCTTCCTGCTGGGATCGACGGAACTCTATGATTTCGTGGATCATAACAAGGATGTCCTCATGCGGGACATCAGCTATACCAACGACCCGTGGGTCATCGCCCGGAATCCCGGGGTCGTGTCGATCAACTTTGCCACCGAAGTGGACCTGACCGGTCAGATCTGCGCCGATTCGATCGGAACGCGGATCTATTCCGGGACCGGCGGACAGCTGGACTTCGTCAAGGGGGCCCGGCGTTCGGAAGGGGGAAAGTCGGTGATCGCGCTGCCTTCCAGAACCCGCAAGGGGAAGAACAAGATCGTCCCGGTCCTGACGAGCGGAGCCGGGGTCGTCACGCCCCGGGCGGATGCGGAATGGATCGTGACCGAATATGGCGCCGTCAACCTGTACGGCCGTTCGCTGCAAGAGCGGGCGAAACTCCTGACCAGCATTGCGCATCCGGATGACAGGGAAATGCTGGAAAAGGCTGCCTTTGAAAGATTTGGGAAACATTACTTGAACATAACAATTAGATAATGAGCACATTTACCGTAACCCGGGCGACTGCCGACCATCTGGGCCTTGTCCCGGAAATCGTAGCCGCATTCGAGAATGTCCATGAGAACAAAAGTACCGGATTCGCCTCGCGGACACCGGAGTATATCACTTCCAAGATCCTGGAAGACAAGGCGGTCATTGCCCTTGACGGGGACAAGTTCGCCGGATTCTGCTACATCGAGTCGTGGGGACATGACCGTTTCGTGGCCAATTCCGGCTTGCTGGTCAAACCGGAGTACCGGGGGCAGGGCCTGGCGCGGGAAATCAAGAAGATGGCATTCGACCTGTCCCGGGAAAAGTTCCCGGAGGCGAAGATCTTCGGCCTGACGACCGGCCTGCAGGTCATGCGGATCAACTCTGCGCTGGGCTATGAACCGGTCACGTTCTCGGAACTGACGGACGATCCGGAATTCTGGAAAGGCTGCGAAGGCTGCCCGAATTTCGACATCCTGCAGCGGAACCAGTACAACAGCTGCCTGTGTACGGGCATGCTGTTCGATCCCGCCCGCAAGATCAAGAAGGGAAACGGCAAGAAGGTCGTCGTCGCGTACAGCGGCGGTCTCGATACCTCCTATACCGTCATGTACCTGAGCCGGGAGATGGGCTATGAGGTCCATGCGGTCTGTGCGGATACCGGCGGTTTCTCGCCGGAACAGCTGGCTGAAAATGAGAGCAAGGCGCTTGCCCTGGGTGCCAAGGTCTACAAGACGTTGGACGTGAAGCAGGAGTATTATGCCAAGAGTTTGAAATACATGATCTTCGGCAACGTGCTCCGCAACGGGACCTATCCGATTTCCGTTTCCTCCGAACGGATTTTCCAGGCCCTGGCCATCGCGCGGTATGCCCGGGAGATCGGGGCCGGAGCCATCGCCCACGGGTCTACGGGAGCCGGGAACGACCAGGTCCGTTTCGACATGACGTTCAAGGTGCTGGCCCCGGAAATGGAGATCATCACCCTGACGCGCGACATGAAACTGAGCCGCCAGCAGGAGACGGATTACCTGAACCGGCACGGCTTCCATGCGGATTTCAAGAAACTGAAGTATTCCTATAACGTCGGTATCTGGGGCACGTCCATCTGTGGCGGAGAGATCCTGGATTCGGCGCAGGGACTTCCGGAAACGGCATACCTGAAGAAGGTGGCCTGCCAGGAACCGTCGATCCTGAAAATCGGATTCGAGCAGGGCGAGATCGTCTCTGTAAATGGAAAGGCCTATGCCGATAAGGTGGCTGCCATCCAGGCGGTCGAGGCGATTGCCGCTCCCTATGGCATCGGCCGGGATATCCATGTCGGGGATACGATCATCGGCATCAAGGGCCGGGTGGGCTTCGAAGCCGCCGCGGCCATGACGATCATCACCGCGCATAAATACCTGGAAAAGCATACGTTGAGCAAGTGGCAGCAGTACTGGAAAGACCAGGTGGCCAACTGGTACGGCATGTTCCTGCATGAGAGCCAGTATATGGAACCGGTCATGCGGGATATCGAAGCGATGCTTTTGAGCAGCCAGCGCCATGTCACCGGAACCGTGATCCTGGAACTCCGTCCGCAGTCGCTGTCGACCGTCGGCGTCGAATCCGACAATGACCTGGTCAAGAACAAGCTGGGCGAGTACGGCGAGGGCCAGAAGGGCTGGACCTCCGACGAGGCCAAGGGATTCATCGCCCTGACTTCCGTTCCGCTGAAGGTCTATTACCTGTCTCATCCGGAGGAAAAGGACGCGTTATGATCCCGTTGTTGCAGGAACTGATCGCCATTCCCTCTTTCAGCCGGGAAGAAGGGGCCGCCGCCGACTTGCTGCAGGCAAGGCTGGCGGAGCAGGGCCTGCCCATGCACCGGACGGGTAACAACCTGTGGTGCAGCACGGAAGGGGAGGGACCGGTCGTCCTGCTGAATGCCCATATCGATACGGTCCGTCCGGCGGCCGGCTATACGCGGGATCCGTTCCGCCCAACCCTGGAAGGGGACCGGCTGTACGGCCTCGGGGCCAATGACGATGGCGGAAGCGTCATCGCTATGATCCGGGCTTACCGGATCCTGTCGTCCCGTCCGCAGCCTTACCGGCTCGTCCTTTCGCTGACGGCCGAGGAGGAAGTGACCGGTACGGGAGGCATCGAGATGCTTTTCCCGCTGGTCGGCCCGGTAGCCCTGGGGATCATCGGTGAGCCGACGGGGCTTCGGATGGCGGTGGCCGAGCGCGGACTGATGGTGCTGGACTGCACGGCCCACGGGGTCAGCGGCCATGCGGCGCGGGATGAGGGGAAAAACGCGATCTATGCGGCCATGGAGGATATCCGGCGGCTGCTTTCCTTCGATTTCGGTCGGCCTTCGGACTTGCTGGGCCGGGTGAAAACGACCGTGACCCTGATCCAGGCCGGGACGCAGCACAATGTCATCCCGGATACCTGTTCCTTTGTCGTGGATGTCCGTACGAATGAGCATGTTACCAACCAGGAGGTCCTGTCGGGAATCAGCCGTTGCCTCCAGTCCGATGTGCGTGCCCGTTCGACCCGGTTGGGAAGTTCCAGTATTGCACTGGACCATCCGGTCGTCCTGCGGGGAACCGGCCTGGGGCTGGAATCCTTCGGCTCCCCGACCCTCAGCAATTCGGCGGTGTGCCCGTTCCCGACCCTGAAAATCGGTCCGGGAGATTCCGCCCGTTCCCACGGGCCGGATGAATACATCTGCCTGTCGGAAATCGAGGCGGCCGTAGACGTGTATGTTCAATTATTGGATGGATTGGTACTATGAAACTCTGGGACAAAGGATACGCACTGGATGCCTCGATCGAGGCGTTTACCATTGGCAAGGACCGGGAACTGGACTTGTTTCTGGCTCCCTATGACATCCTGGGAACGATGGCGCATGTGACCATGCTCGCATCGGTCCGGATGCTGACGGAAGGGGAACGGGACCTGTTGCTTCCGGAATTGCGGAAACTGTATGCCCTGGCGGCAGACGGGAAGTTTACGATCGAAGAGGGGATCGAAGACGTGCATTCCCAGGTGGAACTGGAACTGACGCGTGCGCTGGGCGATATCGGGAAAAAGGTCCATACGGGCCGTTCCCGCAATGACCAGGTCCTGCTGGATGTCAAGCTATTCGCCCGTTCCGCGGTCGAGAAAACCGTCGGGAAGGTCAAGACGCTCTTCGACCACCTGCAGGCCCGGAGCGAGGAATTGAAGGATGTCCTGATGCCGGGCTATACGCATCTGCAGGTGGCGATGCCGTCTTCTTTCGGACTGTGGCTGGGCGCCTATGCGGAGCGGCTGACGGACGACCTGTCCCTGCTGCATGCCGCCTGGGAGCAGACCGACCGCAATCCGTTGGGGGCGGCGGCCGGTTACGGATCCTCCGCACCGCTGGACCGGGAGATGACGACCCGTCTGCTGGGGTTCTCGGACCTGGATTACAATGCCGTGCATGCCATGATGGGACGGGGGAAGATGGAGTGGACCGTCTCCGTCGCCTATGCTTCGCTGGCCCAGACGCTGGGACGCTTTGCGATGGACGGCTGCCTGTTCATGAGCCAGAATTTCGGTTTCATCCATCTGCCGGACAACCTGACGACCGGTTCGAGCATCATGCCGCACAAGAAGAATCCCGATGTCTTTGAACTGGTCCGGGCGCATTGCAACCGGATGCAGGGGATTCCGGCGACTTTGATGGGCATGCTTTCCAACCTTCCTTCGGGTTATTTCCGGGATTTCCAGCTGACCAAGGAAGTCTGGCTGCCGCTCTTTGCCGAGATGGACCAGGTCCTGGATATCCTGGATTATGCGGTCTGTCACATGACGGTTGAGAAGGACTTGATGTCCAGGTCTTTGTATGCGGCGGCCTTCAGTGTGGAGACGGTCAACCGGCTCGTGGCCGCCGGCGTGCCGTTCCGTGAGGCCTACCGGCAGGTCGGCCAGGCGGTGCAGGAAGGGACCTTCCGGCCGGATCCGTCCCTGACCGGGCCGGACGGCTCCGTTACGCCGGCTACCCTCGGACATACCCATATCGGATCGGTCGGCAACCTGTGCAACGACCGGGTGGCCGCGCGGATGGAAGCCATCCTCTCCCGCTTCCCGTTCGACCGCGTCCACACGGCCCTGGACGCCCTGCTGGGCTGATTCCCGACGACGGTTGCGTAATACAAAAAGAGGACGGCTGGAATCCAGTCGTCCTCTTAGATTGCAAGGCGGGGCCGTAAGCCGGTTTCTGTTTTTAAATCTGCCATTTATCTAACGCAACCTACCCCCTGGCATCGGGCGGGCAGCCCTCATCTGCCAGTATATTTGGTCTTGCAGGCCCTGTCTCCGTACCCGGCCGGCATCGCTGACGGCCGTCGTGGGCTCTTACCCCGCGTTTTCACCCTTACCCATCCAGCGTCATCAAAACGAGGTGACAGACGCGGCTGGCGGTTGTTTTCTGTTACGGTCGGAATGAAATTACTCCCATCTGCGCTTTCCGCAGCAGGGTGCCCTTTCCTGTCCGGACTTTCCTCACCGTTTCCGGCGCGGCAGATCGTCCTGCCTTGTTGTTCTCCTGTCCGCCTGGTGGGGCGGCGGCTTTGCGCGGCAAAGGTACGCAAAAAATAAAAATAATTGCTAACTTCGCCGTCGTTTCCGGAGCAGGGGAGCGCCTTGCCTCCCGGGAACGGAATTTGTACAGATTTGGGTATCATGAAACGATTCTTGCTTTTCTCTCTGATGCTGTTGCTGGTCGGCGCCTGCGCCGATGGCAAGGTGCGTCAGTATAAATTGCAGGTAGTCAAGGATTACCCGCATGATACGCAATCCTATACACAGGGCCTTTTCTTCGACGGCGGCAACTTCTATGAAAGTACCGGCCAGTTCGGCGAGTCGACGTTCCGGATCGTGGACCTGACCACCGGGAAGGCCCGTCGCAAGCTGGATTTCGGGAAGAAGTATTTCGTGGAAGGCCCGGTCATCCTGGGAGGGGACCTGTTCATCCTCACCTGGACCAACAAGGTCGCCTTCGTGTATGACGCAGCGACGCTGCAGTACAAGCAGACCTATACGTATCCGCGGGAAGGCTGGGGCCTGACCACGGACGGGAAGCAGCTGATCGCCAGCGACGGCTCCTCCCGCCTGTATTTCATGGATACGCAATTCAAGATGCAGCGGACGGTGACGGTCAAACTGAACGGCCGGCCGGTGAACATGCTGAATGAATTGGAGTATATCGACGGCAAGGTCTGGGC
Organism: Bacteroidales bacterium; assembly: GCA_017483985.1. The sequence goes on from JAFUUB010000110.1 coordinate 17,757, forward strand.
GAATGTCTACACCTCCGACATGATCCTGATCATCGATCCGAAGAGCGGGAACGTGGAGGCGACCGTCGATTGCACCGGGTTGCTGCCGAGGCAGTTAAGGGATAACCGGACGGATGTGCTGAACGGCATTGCCTATGATCCGGCTACGAAGAAGACGTACCTGACCGGGAAATACTGGCCCCGGCTGTACGAAGTGAAGCTGGTGGAGAAATAACGGACCCGGACGATCCGGGAAACATATAAAAAAGCGGGGGTGCCGGCTCAGGCCGGCTGAGATCATACCCAATGAACCTGATGCGGTCCGTACCGCCGTAGGGAAGGCTGAACCTCATGTACCCCTTGCATTAATGAACCATTATATGCGAGGTTTTTCTTTTTTGACGGCTGCGGCAGCCATGCTTCTGATGCAGAATGCCGCCTGGGCGCAAACGCCTGAAAAACAAGAGCGGCTGGACAGTGTCGTCGTGTCCGCATCCCGGGCCGGCAAGGCCACGCCGGTCACGTATTCGACGGTCGGGAAGGACGAACTCCGCCGCGCCAATCCGATCAACTCCCTGCCGATGACGCTGGCTTTGCAGCCTTCCGTCGTCGTTTCCCATGAAGGCGGCACGGGCATCGGCTATTCCAAGATGACCATCCGCGGCTCGAAAGGTTCCCAGATCAACGTGACCCTGAACGGCATCACCCTGAATGACGCCGAATCCCAGGAGGTCTTCTGGGTGAACATCCCTGCCCTGACGGGAATCCTGTCCGGCGTCCAGGTGCAGCGGGGCCTGGGTACCTCCGCGAACGGTGCGGGTGCCTTCGGGGCCAGCATCAACATGAACACGGCTTTTGTCGGAGCGGATCCGACGGCGCGGATTGATTTCTCCGCCGGTTCCTATGACACCCGGATCCTGACGGCCTCCGGTTCTACGGGCCTGCTGCTCAATGGCCTGTATTTCAGCCTGGCCTATTCGACCAATGAGACGGAAGGGTATATCCGGAATGCCTGGGGCGATGCCTCCAGCGTCTTTGTCGTAGCCGGCTGGCTGAAAGGCCGGAACTCCCTGCGCCTGACGTATCTGCGCGGCGAGCAGGCGACGGGCATTACCTGGACCGGTATCCCGCTGGCGGACCTGGAAAACGACCGCACCCGGAACCCGGAAGGCATTTACTATGATGCACAGGGAAATGAGCGGTATTACCGGAACCATTCCGACAACTACCTGCAGCAACATGTGCAGCTCAACTGGACGCATCAGTTCAGCGATCGGTGGACGTGGTCGACGACCCTGAACTATACGGACGGATATGGTTATAACGAACGTTACAAGACCGGCAAGAAACTGAGTGCCTACGGGTTCCCGTCCGATTTCCGGTACGGGGACGCAACCGCCAAGACCAAGGGGGATGTCATTTTCCGCAAGACCATGGCCAATGGCTACTGGGTCGCCAATTCCGAGGTAACCTTCCGCAGCGACCGGCTCCGGTTCGTGGGTGGGGTCAACGTGTCCCGGTATGACGGCGACCACTACGGGGAACTGCTCTGGCACCAGGCGCTGGGCAAGGGGTACGACTATTCTCCGCTGAACGTCCGCAGTCGAGAGAACAACTGGTATCTCAATACCGGTATCAAGCAGGAAGCCAATGTGTTCGCCCGTGCTGAATACGGTTTCAACGCGTGGCTGACCGGCTATGCCGACGTACAGTACCGGGGTGTCCGGCTGGACATGTCGGGAATCGATGACGAGGACGACCTGCCGATGGATTTCGGCAAGACCTGGCACTTCGTCAACCCGCGGGCGGGCCTGACCGCGACCTTCGGCGGCAGCAAGCTGTACGCCTCCGTCGCCCTGGGCCACCGGGAGCCGGGCCGCAGCGACATCAAGGAGATCATCGAAAGCAACAACCTCGAGGGAGGGGACCGGGAGCTCAAGCCGGAAAAGATGGTGGATGTGGAGGCCGGTTATTCCTTCGAGAGCCCCCGTTTCAGTGCCGGGGCCAATGTCTATTTGATGGAGTATCGGGATATGCTGCTGGAAACGGGGGAACTCTCCGCCTCCGGCTATGCGATCAAGGACAATGTCGACCGGAGCTGGCGCCGGGGCGTGGAACTTTCGGCCGCCTGGAAGCCCTGGAACAACCTGCAGGTCGCCGGCAACATGACGCTGAGCACCAACAAGATCAAGGACTATACGAAATATTATGAAGTCTACGACAATCTGGATGACTGGACCTACAAGGGGCAGCAGCAGGAGCATTTTGACGAAGTGACCATGCTGCTTTCCCCGTCCGTCGTGGGTATGGGCCAGCTGTCCTGGACGCCGTTGCAGGACATCGCCCTCGGCTCCCTGCGGACGACGACGTTCTCGGTGGACGTCAAATATGTCGGGAAGCAGTATTGGGACAGCACGGAAAACGCCGACCGCTGCATCCCGGCCTACTGGGTCTCGAATGCCTCGCTGAGCCATGAGTTCGCCCTCCGGACCGGAAGCCTGGGGCTTTCCCTGTATGTCAACAACCTTTTCAACCGGATGTATTACGCCGATGCGTGGGTCTACCGGGCGTTCTTTGAAAAAGACGGCTGGTACCAGGAAGAGGGTGTCTTCCCGCAGGCACCGCGCAATTTCATGGCGAAGATCACCTATCGTTTCTAAATCCCGGTTCCGGGAAAAATGCAGTAAAGCCCGCTTCTCAGCGGGCTTTAACGGTTAGTTAGCAAGTGTTTCCGTAAAGGAAAAAATTATCTGGTCAGTAAGATATGTCTTTCCGCCGGAGCGGTTGGTTTTCATGTAACGTTTTAATTTCCGGAATGCAAAGTTACACGAAATAAAACGATTTGCAAATTTTTGTCAGGATTTTTTTTGCAGCAGTCCCGGGCGGAGCCGTTTCGTGCGCTCCAGCGCCTGTTCGTCCTGCCAGGCCCGGATCAGTTTCGGATTGCCGCTCAGCAGCACGTCCGGTACCTTCCAGCCGTTGAATTCGGCCGGGCGGGTGTAGACGGGCGGGGAGAGGAGGTCGTCCTGGAAGCTGTCGGACAAGGCGGACGTCTCGTCCGTCAGGGCGCCGGGGATCAGGCGGATGATGGCATCGGCCAGCAGGGCGGCCGGAATCTCCCCGCCGCTGACGACATAGTCGCCGACCGAGATCTCCCGGGTGACCAGGTGCTCGCGGATCCGGTGGTCGATCCCCTTGTAATGGCCGCAGAGGAGGATGAGGTTCCCTTTGAGGGACAGTTCGTTCGCGATTCCCTGGTTCAGCAGTTCGCCGTCCGGGGACATGTAGATGACTTCGTCATAGTCCCGCTCGGCCTTCAGTTCTTCAATCATCCTGAAAACCGGTTCGACCATCATGACCATGCCGGCATCGCCGCCGTAGCAATAGTCGTCGACGGTCGCGCGGGGACCCAGTCCGTATTTGCGGATGTTGTGGATATGGATTTCGACGAGCCCCTTCTTGACGGCCCTGCCCACGATGGAGTGGCTGAGCGGGCTTTCGAGCAGTTCGGGGACGACGGTGAGGATATCGATGCGCATAATAACTTATTTTCAATCAGTGCGCAAAATTAGTGTTTTTTCATAAATTTTTCGATATATTTGCATCTTGTACGCTGCTTGGAAAGCCAGCGACAGACTTTATTAATAACTGAAACACCTCCAACCATGAGTGAAGAATTGAATCCTGAAGTGCTCAAGCCTTCAGATGTAGCCGAAAATGCTGTTCAGGAAGCCCCCATCCCTGAAACGCCGAAGACGGAAGAACCCGTAGCCGCCGAGCCGGTTGCCGAACCTGCCGGGGAAGCCCCCGCCGCCTCCAATCTGCAGGAGACGGTCGACGCGATCGAGGACAAGGTCGTTGAAGTCGCCCAGAAGGCAGCTGAGATGGCCGGAGAAGCCGTCGGAAAGGTGCAGGATGTCGTCGATGACGTCAAGGAGGCCCTGGAACCTGCCGCCCGTTTCGCCGAGAAATCCCTGGCCGAACTGACGAGCCTGTTCGAAGGACTGATGTCCGACGAGGCCCGGATGAAGCGTGCCAAGGAGGCCGAGGCCATCAAGGCCGCTTTCTACAAGAAACTCTCCAAGGAAAAGGCGGATGCCGGCCTGGCGCCCGTCGAAGAACCTGTCGGGGACGTTGCCGAGGAAGAGGCTCCGGTTGCAGCTGACGAGCAGGTCGGCCCGTTCGAGGCCATCGAAAGCGGATTCAAGTCACTCTATAACCGTTTCCGCAAGGAGCGCGGCGAATACAACCGGCAGCTGGATGCGGAGCGTGCGGACAACCTGGTCAAGAAGCAGGCCGTGATCGAGGACCTCAAGGCCCTGGTCGAGCGTCAGGAAGACGTCAGCGCCTCCTTCCCGGATTTCCGTGCCCTGCAGGCCCGCTGGCGCGAGATCGGTCCGGTCCCCGTGGCGGATTTCCGGAACCTGAACGACACCTACCAGTTCTATGTCGAGAAGTTCTACGACAAGGTCCAGCTGGACCGCGACATGCGTGACCTGGATTTCAAGAAGAACCTCGAGGCCAAGGAGAAGTTCTGCGAAGAGGCGGAGCGCCTGGCCGAGGACGAGAATGTCGTCGATGCCTTCAAGGAACTGCAGAAACTGCATGAGCAGTGGAAGGAATTCGGCCCGGTGGCCAAGGAATTCCGCGAGTCCATCTGGGAGCGTTTCAAGGCCGCAACGGCCGTGATCAACCGCAAGTACCAGGGGTATTTCGAAGGCCAGAAGGAGAAGCAGGTCGAGAACCTGGCCGCCAAGCAGGCCCTCTGCGAGCGTGTGGAGGCCCTTGCCGCCAAGGAAGACATCACTTCCTCCATCGAGTGGAACAACCTTTCCAAGGAGATCGAAGATATCCAGAAGGAGTGGAAGACCATCGGTTTTGCCACCAAGAAGGAAAACCAGCGGATCTATGACCGTTTCCGCGCGGCCTGCGACAAGTTCTTCGAGCGCAAGCGCCTGTACTATTCCGGGTTCAAGGACAGCATGAACGAGAACCTCGAGAAGAAGCAGGCCCTCATCGAGAAGGCCGAGGAACTCAAGACCAGCACGGACTGGAAGAAGACCACCGAAGCCTTCATCGACCTGCAGAAGCAGTGGAAGGAGATCGGCGCCGTTCCGCGCAAGAAATCCGAACAGCTCTGGAAGCGCTTCCGTGCCGCATGCGATGAATTCTTCGCCGAGCGTGACAAGAATGCCCGGCCCGAGAATGATTACTATGGCAACCTCCGCCTGAAGAAGGCCCTCATCGAGGAGATCAATGCGTTCGAGCCGTCGGACGACGAGCAGGTGATGCACGATGCCGCCCAGGCCTACAGCGAGCGTTGGCAGGCGATCGGCTTCGTCCCGTTCAAGGAGAAGGAGAACATCGCCAAGGCCTTCCGCGATGCCATGCAGGCCAAGTTCCCGGATTGGCGGGGTGGCCGCGGCCCTCAGCGCGGCGAACGCCGGGGTGGCGGACGTCCGGTCCAGCAGCGGGCTCCGATGACGGAAAAGGACAAGCTGGTGCTCAAGTACAACAAGCTCCAGCAGGAAATCGATACCTACGAGAACAACATCGGTTTCTTCGCCGCCTCCAAGAACTCCGAGTCCCTGATCCGGCAGATGCAGGAGCGCATCGACCAGGCCAAGCAGGAACTGAAGGACCTGGAGAACCAGATCCGTTCCCTGGAGGACGCCTCCGAGGAATAGCAGCAGTATGAATGGCAGCCGGACGCGTGAAGCGCCCGGCTGCATAACGTTCTTTGAAACACAGTGGATAAAAACAGTATCATCGGATTTGTATTGATCGGTGCCATCCTCGTCGGATTCACCTTCTACTCATCCAACCAACAGAAAAAACAACAGGCCTGGCAGGCCTACCAGGACTCCATCGCCCAGGCGGAGCAGTTGATCCAGATGAAGGCGGATTCCGCCGCCTACGCGGAGCTCCATGCCGGCGACACCCTCGAACAGGCGGTACCGCTCGTGGAGAATGCGGCTGCCCCTATTTATCGCGATTCCCTTTTGGAAGCGGCGTCGGGTGCTGAGAGCCAGGTGCTTAAGCTTGAAAATGAAAAACTGGAAATAGCCTTTACCACCCAGGGAGCCCAGCCGCTTTCCGTCCGGGTCAAGGATTATTCCAACTATGACAAATCGGATCTCTATCTGTTCCATGAGGGACAGAGTGAGATGGGGTATACGATCTATACCGGAGAAAACATCAACACGAAGGATTTCGTGTTCGAGGTGGCCGGCCAGACCGATTCCTCCCTGGTGATGCGTCTCCCGTTCGCGGGCGGCGGTTACATCCAGCAGTCCTATGTGCTGCACCGGGATTCCTATAACGTGACCAGTGCCCTTTCCTTCATCGGCATGGAGCGGGTCATTCCGCGCAACGTTTCCGTTTACGACTTCGGTTGGAAGGTGACGATGCCGCGGATGGAAAAAGGCTACCGCAACGAGGTGCAGTATTCCAAGGGCGCCTTCTATCAGAGCGGCGACAAGAAGCCGGTCGAGATTGCCCGCGGCAAGAGCGCGACCAAGCGGGTCGACAGCCGTCTGAGCTGGTTCACCTTCCATCAGCAGTTCTTCTCCGCCATCATGCGCTCGAAGAAGGAGTTCGCCTCCGGCAACCTGTCGGTGACCTTCCTTCCGGAGGATGATCCGGCCCATAACCTCATGTACTGCGAGGCCGACATGCGTTCGGACTTCCAGCCGGGTCAGGACGTGACGGATGAATTCGAATTCTATTTCGGGCCGAACAGTTACAAGATCCTCAAGTCCTACGACCAGAAGTACGAACGGACCATCCCGCTGGGCGGATCGGTCGTCGGATTGTTCACCAAGTACGTGATCATCCCGCTTTTCGATTTCCTGCACCGGTTCATTTCCAGTTTCGGCCTGATCATCCTGCTGATGACCATCTTCATCAAGATCGTGGTCTTCCCGTTCGCGTTCAAGAGCTATTCTTCCAGCGCGAAGATGCAGGCCATCAAGCCGGAGATCGACAAGCTGAATGAGAAGTATCCGCGTCAGGAAGATGCGGTGAAGAAACAGCAGGAGACCATGGCCTTGTACCAGAAGGCCGGGATCAATCCGATGGGCGGCTGCCTCCCGATGCTGCTGCAGTTCCCGATCCTGTGGGCGATGTTCCGCTTCTTCCCGGCTTCCATCGAACTGCGCCAGCAGCCGTTCCTGTGGGCGGAAGACCTCAGCGCCTATGATTCGATCATCGACTTCGGGACACGGATCCCCCTGCTCGGCGACCATATCTCCCTGTTTGCCCTGTTGATGGCTGTCTCCATGTTCTTCTATTCGAAGATCACCATGCAGGGACAGACCTCCGGCAATGACCCGAATGCGGCGTCGATGCGCTTCATGAGCTTGTACATGATGCCGATCATGATGTTCTTCATCTGTAACAACCTCTCTTCCGGTCTGAGCTATTATTACCTGCTCTCCAACCTGATTACGATGGTGGAGACCTGGGTGATCAAGAAATGGTTCGTCCATCCGGAGGAAATCCAGGCGAAACTGAAGGCCTCTGCCGGCAAGCCGGCACCGAAGAGCAAATGGCAGCAGCGGCTGGAAGAAGCCCAGAAGATGCAGCGCCATATGCAGGCTGAACAGCAGAAAAAGGGAAGACGCTAGGTTATGATCGCTGAGAATCTATTGAATATCAAGTCGAAACTGCCATCGGGCACCCGCCTGGTGGCAGTTTCCAAATTCCATCCGGTTGAAAAACTGCAGGAGGCATACGCCGCCGGACAGCGGCTTTTCGCCGAGAGTCGTCCGCAGGAGATGGCGGCCAAGGTGCCGCAGATGCCTTCGGATGTGCAGTGGCACTTCATCGGCCATCTGCAGACCAACAAGCTGAAACTGGTGCTTCCGTATGCCACCCTGGTGGAAAGCGTGGATTCCCTCCGGCTGCTGGTCAGTATCGAGCGCTGGGGCGCGGAGAATAACCGTACGGTTCCGGTGCTGCTGGAGCAGCATATCAGCCAGGATGCGACCAAGCAGGGTTTCACGGAGGCGGAGATCCTGATGGTCCTGACCCAGGCGGCCCGGGGCTCTTTCCCGCACGTCCGGTTCTGCGGTCTCATGGGCATGGCGACGCTGACGGACGATCCCGGGATCATCCACGGGGATTTCTCACGATTGGCGGAAACCTTCGCCAAAGCTCATTCTATGTTTCCGGAACTGACTGAATTTAAGGAACTTTCTATGGGCATGTCCGATGACTGGCCCCTGGCGCTCGAGCACGGCTCGACCCTGGTCCGTATCGGCACCGCCATCTTCGGTCCGAGAGAGTACTAGAAATACTGACCTTCTTCTAAAGTCGACATTGGCTCCCGAAAAGGGAGGGGACCCACTTGTGGGGAGGATCGACGTAGAAGAAGGTCAGTATTTCTAATGCATGAGTTCAATCATCGAGCGGGCGACGGCGGCGGAGGCTCCGGCTCCGCCGAGGGCCTGGCGGATTTCCTGATAACCGTCCAGCATGGTTTGGCGATAGGCCGGGTCTTCGATCAGGCGACGGATTTCCGCGACCAGGTTGTCGGCCGTAAGGTCGTGCTGGATCAATTCGCGGAAAACCAGACGGTCCGCGATCAGGTTGCCCAGGCTGATGTATTTGACCTTGATGATCCGTTTTCCGATCTGGTAATTGAAGTTGGAGATGGCATAGCCCACGACCTGGGGCGTCCCGATCAGGCAGGCTTCCAGAGAGGCCGTCCCGGAATTGACCACGGCGGCTTCCGCGTGCCGCAGGATGGCCTGGGTCTGGCCGAAAACCAATTTCAGGTAGTCCTCCCGACCGGCCAGCCAGGGTGCGTAATCCTGCAGGGAACGGGAAGGGGCACCGGCCAGCACAAACTGATACGCTTTGTATTGCGGCAGCGCATGCATCTGGTCGGCGAAGGCACTGACCACCGGCATCATGGACTTGACCTCGGCTTTCCGGGATCCGGCCAGGATGGCGATCATCGGGCGGTCGGGCAGGCCGCTTTCCGCCAGGAAATCGCTGCGTGTCCCGGTCATGGCAGGAGAGGTATCGATGGCATCCACCAGCGGATTCCCTTTATAGATATAGGAAACGCCTTTCCGGTCGAAATACGGTTTTTCGAACGGGAAGACGATGAAAAGTTTGTCAACGTATGCCTTGAGCTTGCGGATCCGCCCCTCCCGGGAGGCCCAGACTTTCGGGGCGATGTACCAGAAGACCTTCAGTCCCTGCTTGTGGGCGAATTCGGCGATGCGGAAATTGAAGCCGGGGTAGTCGATCAGGATGACGGCGTCAGGCCGGAACCGAACCAGGTCCTCGCAGCATTCCCGGACCCGTTTCAGATGCTTGCCGGCATGCAGGATAATCTGGGAGAAACCCATGACGGCTCCCTCTTTGTAATCCCGTACGAAACCGTCGCCTTGCTGATGCTCCGAATAGACGGCGTTCATCAGGCTGCCGCCCCAAAAGCGGATGTCCGCGGAAGGATCTTCCGCATACAGCCCCTTCATCAGGTTGGACCCATGCAGGTCCCCGGAAGCCTCACCGGCTATGATGTAATATCTCATGCCTTAAAGTCTTGATTGAAGCCGAGATTGATAAGACGTTTGTTTTCAATGTAATCTGTCTTGTCAAGATTGTCGGCTGTAATCGTAATGAACCCTTCTTCCAGCAGCCGGTTGTCCGCATCGGGCTGGTTCTCGTCGTCATCGACATACTGGCCGACCATCATATACATCTTTTCACCTTCTTCCAATACGGGGTCGGGGGACAGGCCGACGGATTCCGGCGTAATCCCGAAGCGTTTGAAAAGGTCGGGATTCCATTCGTTGAACTCCTTGATCCATTTGCCTTTGCCCTGGTGGGCGATCCGGACGCCTTTGATCAGTTCCGCCGGCAGGTCCGGGAAATTGATGTTATAGAAGATGCCGTACCGCTGGGGAAGTATGGCCATCAGCCGGGAGAACAGGTCCGGGAACAGGGCTTCAACGCAGGAAAAATCCGCGTCGGTGTGCAGGGAGTCGAGGGAAACGCCGAACGCGGGCGTCCCATAGAGGGCGGCTTCCTCCGCGGCGCCCAGCGTGCCGGAATAGCAGGCCGCGCTGGTGGCGTTGTGTCCGTGGTTGATGCCGCTGATGACGACATCGGGCTGCGGGTCCATGAAATTGAACCCGAATTTGACGCAACTGGCCGGGGTGGCATCCAGCCAGCTCCACCGGATCCCGTCCGCGTCCATACCCAGGTCCTTGTAGCGTATCTGCTTGAGTCCGATGGACACGGCCATGCCCATGCCGGATTGATGTTTCATCGGGGAGATGACGGTCACGTCGCCAAATCGGCGCATCATCCGGGCGAGGGTCCGGATGCCTTTCGACGTGTATCCATCATCGTTTGTGACCAGGATGTTCATCTATGAAACGTATTAATACTCTTTGAGTTGTCGATTTAAACGTTTAATTTTTCCCTTTTGTTGCAAAGATACGGCAATTTCGTTATTTTTGTACGATTTTTGAAGGGAAATCAAACGACTGACAGAAATTGTTCAACTTAATTTTTTATAAAACAAACTACAATGGTTAAACTTGGTATTAACGGATTTGGCCGTATCGGCCGTATGGTATTCCGTGCAGCTTATGAGAATTTTGCCGGTGAGATCGAGGTTGTTGGTATCAACGACCTTCTCGATGCCGATTATCTCGCTTACATGCTGAAATATGACTCCGTCCATGGTCAGTTCAGCGGCGATGTCAAGGCTGAGGGCAACTATCTTGTCGTCGATGGCAAGAAGATCCAGGTCTTCGCTGAGAAGGATCCTGCCAACATCACCTGGGGTGCACTGGATGTCGACGTCGTCGTCGAATCCACCGGTTTCTTCCTGACCGAAGAACTCGCTTCCGCTCATCTCAAGGCTGGTGCCAAGAAGGTCATCATGTCCGCTCCTTCCAAGGATGCGACTCCGATGTTCGTCTATGGTGTGAACCACGAGACCTATGCTGGTCAGAAGATCATCTCCAACGCTTCCTGCACCACCAACTGCCTCGCTCCGATGACCAAGGTCCTCAACGACAAGTTCGGTGTTGTCCGTGGCCTCATGACGACCGTCCACGCTGCTACCGCTACCCAGAAGACCGTTGACGGTCCTTCCAAGAAGGATTGGCGCGGCGGCCGCGGTATCCTCGAGAACATCATCCCGTCCTCCACGGGTGCTGCCAAGGCTGTTGGCAAGGTTCTCCCGGAACTCAACGGTAAGCTCACCGGTATGTCCCTGCGCGTTCCTACGTCTGACGTCTCCTTCGTTGACCTCACCGTCGAACTCGCCAAGCCGGCTACCTATGATGAGATCTGCGCTGCCATGAAGGAAGCTTCCGAAGG
>JAFUUB010000111.1 GCA_017483985.1 Bacteroidales bacterium
AGCAGATGCAGTCTTCCGGGAAAGAAAAGCCCTGAATCCGTGCCCGAGACCGCTGTTCCGACATCTCCGGGAACAAAAAGCCCTGAATCCGTGCCCGAGACCGCTGTTCCGACATCTCCGGGAACAAAAAGCCCTGAATCCGTGCCCGAGACCGCTGTTCCGGCTTCTCCTGGAACAAAAAGCCCTGAATCCGTGCCCGAGACCGTGGTTCCGGCTTCTCCAGGAACAAAACCGGGCTTAAATGTGCCTGTGACCGCGGTTTCCTGACAGGGCATAGGGCTGAACGCACGGAGCAGCCGGGCCAGGCGGCGCGGACGGACGGCGAAGGCGCCGCCGACGTTGGCGGCCTTCTGCTCCACGGTCAGGCGGGTCTGGGTACGGGTCCGGCGCCGGCGCCGCAGCAGCCGCTCTCCCATCGGAACGCCCAGGGCGGAGGCCACTTCCCGGGCGATGACCGCCGCCTGGTTGTACCCCCGCTGCCAGCGGCGCGACCAGTGGAGCGGGACGGGAACGACCAGGTCCACGTCCGCGTACAGCCCCGAACCGGCGAGGCGGCGGCCCAGCATCCGGGCGAAATGACGGCCGCTGCGGACCGCGCCCTGGTATTTCAGCGCCTGGGGGATCTTCCGGTACGGCGCCTGAGAATTGTAATACAGCAGCGCCGCGGCCCCGGCATAAGGTTCAGTCCCGGAGGGAAGACCGGCTGCAGAAGAAGAGTCCGCAGCAACGGAAGAGCCGGAAGGCACCGCCGACAAACGCCTTTGGACCAGGGCGTTGAACTTGTCGGCCATCGGATTGTGCGCCTGCGTCCAGAAATACGTCAGCGGCAGGTCCGCCGCGCACGGCAGGCACAGGATCCGTTCCATCCGGAGCAAACGTTTCCCACATACAACACAGGTCCGCGGAAGGAAGATGTCTCCGACCGCGGACCCGATACCCATCTGGGAAAATCAAATTACATGTTCATGCCACCGTCAACCTGGATGACCTGGCCGGTCACATAGGAAGACATGTCGGACGCCAGGAAGGTCGCCACATTGGCGATGTCTTCCGGAGTGCCGCCGCGGCGCAGCGGAATCTTCTCCATCCACTCCTTGCGGATTTCCTCCGGCAGGGCCTGGGTCATCGCAGTCTCGATGAAGCCCGGGGCGATGGAATTGGCACGGACACCCTTGCGGCCCATCTCCTGGCCGATGCTCTTGGCAAGGGCGATCAGGCCGGCCTTGGAAGCGGCATAGTTGCACTGGGCGGCATTGCCATGGACACCGACGACGGAGCTCATGTTGATGATGCTGCCCCCACGCTGACGCATCATGATCGGGGTCAGGGCATGGATGAAATTGAAGGCGGACTTGAGGTTCACGGCGATGACGGCGTCCCATTGGCCTTCGGTCATCTTGAGCATCAGGCCGTCCTTGGTGATACCGGCATTGTTGACCAGGATATCGATATGGCCGAAGTCTTCCTTGATCTGCTCGACGACCGCGTGGGTCTCCTCGAAGTTCGCTGCATTGGAAGCATAGGCTTTCACCTTGCGTCCGAACGCTTCGAGTTCCGCTACGGTCTGCTGGGCATCCTCGTTGATGACCAGGTCGGTGAAGGCGATGTCAGCGCCTTCGGCCGCAAATTTCAAGGCAACCGCCTTTCCGATTCCACGGGCTGCACCGGTGATCAGGGCAACCTTTCCGTCTAAAAGTCCCATAGTATTCTAAATTTTAGTTACACATTCCATTTCACAAATCCCCCGCTTCGCCCGGGATGAAACCGGGAGCCATTCGGGCGGGCGACGTCCGTCGCCAGGGTCGGACAGTCCGGCAAAAATAGTGGTTATGCGGCCATTCGCCAAATTTTTCGGGGGGAAAGTGAGAAAATCATGCTATCTTTGCGTCCTAATTACCAAGACCATGGCAGCAGAAATCCGCGACATCAACCTCTGGGAATCCGGAGAACTCAAGATCGAATGGGTACGGCACCACATGCCGCTTCTCGAAGGGCTCGAGAAAGATTTCCGCAAGACCCTTCCTTTCAAGGGACTGCGCATCGCCCTGTCCGTCCACCTGGAAGCCAAGACCGCCCACCTGTGCGAGGTCCTCGCCGCCGGCGGGGCCGAGATGTACATCACCGGCAGCAACCCGCTCAGCACCCAGGATGACGTCGCCGCCGCCCTCGTCCACGAAGGCCTCAACGTCTTCGCCCTCCACGGCGCCACGCCCGAGGAATACGAACGCGGGATCCGCCGGGTCCTCGAGGCCGCCCCGAACGTCATCATCGACGACGGCGGCGACCTGGTCCAGATGATGCACGCCGAATACCCGCACCTCATTCCGCAGGTCATCGGCGGCTGCGAGGAGACCACCACCGGCATCCTCCGCCTCCGCCAGATGGACCGCAGCGGCGCCCTCCGCTTCCCGATGATGCTGGTCAACGACGCCTCCTGCAAACATTTCTTTGACAACCGCTACGGTACCGGACAGAGCGTCTGGGACGGCATCAACCGGACCACCAACCTGATCGTGGCCGGCAAGACCGTCGTGGTCGCAGGCTACGGCTGGTGCGGCAAAGGCGTCGCGATGCGGGCCAAGGGCCTCGGCGCGAAAGTCATCGTCACCGAAGTGGATGCCGTCAAGGCCATGGAAGCCGTCATGGACGGGTTCCGGGTCATGACCATGGCGCAGGCCGCTCCCCTGGGAGACCTGTTCATCACCGTGACCGGCTGCGACGACGTCATCACCCCGGAGCATTTCGCCACCATGAAGGACGGCGCCATCCTCTGCAACGCGGGCCATTTCGACTGCGAGGTCAATGTCTCCGCCCTGCGGAAAATGGCCGTGAAGGCCGCCCCGGCCCGCACGAACATCATGGGCTATACCCTTGAAGACGGCCGCATACTGTATGTCATCGGAGAAGGCCGCCTGGTCAACCTGGCCGCCGGCGACGGACACCCGGCCGAAATCATGGACATGTCCTTCGCCATCCAGGCCCTCAGCGCCAAATACCTGGTCGAACACAAAGACAGCCTCAAAGGCATGCTGCACAACGTCCCGCAGGAGATCGACGAGGAAGTCGCCCGCCGCAAACTCGCGGACTGGGGCATCCAGATCGACCGCCTGACCCCCGAGCAGCACCGCTATCTTTACGGAGAATAAAAAGGAACAGAACCTGTCATGAAACTGATCCCCGTCTACACCTGGAACCGGAATTACATCAACTTCGAGAACCGGAACAAAAGATTCAGCAAACAACCCTGGGCCCAGGGCGTCATCCTGCTCGCCTGCGTCGTGATCGCCATGCTCCTGGCCAACCTGCCGTTTACGCGCGAATTCTACAAGGAATTCCTGGAAACGAGCCTGGCCATCCATGTATCGACCCCGAACGGCGGCGGATTCACCTTCCCCGCCGACATGACCGTGGAGAAATTCATCAACGACATCCTGATGGTCGTCTTCTTCTTCACCGTCGGCCTGGAAATCAAGCGGGAAATCAAGTTCGGCGAACTCAGTACCCGGCAGAAAGCCGTCATGCCGATCATCGCGGCCTTCGGCGGCGTGGTCATGCCGGCCCTGATCTATGCGCTGATCAACCACGGCACGGCCGCCTCCTCCGGCTGGGGTATCCCGACCGCGACCGATATCGCCTTTGCGGTCGGTATCCTGTCCATCCTGGGCGACAAGGTTCCCGTTTCCCTGAAGGTTTTCCTGACCGCCCTGGCCATCGCGGATGACCTCATCGCCATCCTGGTGGTCGCCCTGTTCTACGGCGGCAACATCAACTTCCCGCTCCTGGGCGTCGCCCTTGCGCTGATCCTCCTGATCGTGCTGATGAACAAGGTCGGCGAAAAACGGCCCTGGTTCTATTTCATCCCGGCCATCGCCGTGTGGATCCTCTTTTACTATTCCGGCATCCATGCCACCATGTCCGGCGTCGTCATGGCCTTCCTGATCCCGATGACCCCGCGCTACTCAAAGGGTTATTACTTCCGCAAACGGAAACTGTACCGCCAGCTCCTCAACGACTATGATTCCATCCACGAGGAAGGCGGTTTCCCGAACGGTCCGCAGCGGCATATCCTCCGTCAGCTCAGCAAGACTTCCAAAGACTGCATGGGCCTGAGCTACCGGCTGGAACATGCCCTCAGTCCTTGGGTCAACTTCTTGATCATGCCGGTCTTCGCCCTGGCCAACGCCGGCGTCACCATCCCGAGCCTGGAGTATTTCAACGTCTTCCACTACGCCGCCGGCATCGGCAGCGTCAGCATGGGTGTCTTCCTTGGCCTGCTGGTCGGCAAGCCCCTCGGCATCACCGCCGCCAGCTGGATCGCCGTCAAGACCAAGGTCGGCGCCATGCCGGACAAGGCCACCTGGGCCATGCTCCTGGCCGTCGCCTGCCTGGGCGGTATCGGATTCACGATGTCCATCTTCGTGGACACCCTCTCCTTCGGAGACCAGGAACCCGCCCTGATGACCCAGTTGCGCGACATGGGTAAGGTCGCCGTCCTGATGGGCTCGCTCTGCGCGGGCATCCTGGGCAGCGTCCTGATCAACCTGGCGCACAAGCGTCAGCGCAAATAAACGATGATATAATAGAACATGACGCCTGAGGCAATCAGCTTCAGGCCGGTTCCGAACAAGAATCCCAGCAGGGCGCCGAAAGCGGAAGAAACGCTGTCCACGGCCGTCTTGCTGGCGAAGATCCATTCCGCCAGGAACGCGCCCGCCAGGGCCCCGAGGATCATCCCGACCGGCGGGACGACCATCCCGATGAAAAGGCCCGCAATCGCTCCCCAGCCGGCATATTTGCTGCCACCGGTAAGCTTGGTGAACCAGGCGGGAACTACGTAGTCCACGATGCAGACCAGGGTCGTGATGCCGAGCCAGACGAACAGGAAGGTCGTCGACATCGGTTCGCCCGAGCTGCCGGTCCCTCCCGCGAAATACAGGCACAGCAGGCCCAGCCAGCTAAGCGGAGGCCCCGGAAGTCCCGGGGCCACGCTGCCGATGATACCGATCAGGCCGAGGATGACGGCCAGGATGGGCAGGAATACGTCCATTTTGTTTGTTTATTTGGCCATGGCGGCCTCCACGTCGTCCGGAGTGATCGGAAGGCGCTTCGGGCCGAGGCGACGGGCGCCGTCCGGGGTCACGAGCACGTCATCCTCCAGGCGGATGCCGCCGAAATCATAATAGTCTTCCAGCCGGGCGAAATTGACGAAGCCCTTGCCGGTGCCTTCCTGCTTCCACTGCTCGATCAGGGCCGGGATGAAGTAGATGCCCGGTTCGTCCGTGATCACGTTGCCGGGGACCAGGCGGCGGGCCATCCGCAGGCTGCCCAGGCCGAGCTGTTTCGCACGGGTCTGGTCCGGATCGTACCCCACGTAGTTCTCGCCCAGGTCTTCCATGTCATGGACATCGAGGCCCATGTTGTGGCCCAGGCCATGGGGCTGGAACAGACCGGCGATGCCGAGGCTGACCATCTCGTCCAGGTCGCCGTGGACCAGGCCGACGGCCGACAGGCCTTCCAGCATCTTGCGGGCGACGGCCAGGTGGACGTCCCGGTAGGCCGTTCCCGGCTTGGTCAGGCTGAACGCATGCTCGTTGCAGTCGCAGACGATCTGGTAGATCTCGCGCTGCTTCGGGGTGAACTTGCCGGAGGTCGGATAGGTACGCGTGAAGTCGGAGGCATAGTGCTCATTGCTCTCGGCACCCGCATCGATCACCATCAGCTTGCCCGGCTCAATCACCTTGTCATGCAGGTGGTTGTGCAGCGTCTCGCCGTGCTGGGTCAGGATGGTCGGGAAGGAAACGCCCCAGCCCTTGGCCAGGGTGACGCCTTCCATCTTGCCCACGATCTCCTGCTCGATGATGCCCGGGACGATGCTGTCACGGGCGATGGAATGCATCTCGTATCCCAGGGCGCAGGCATCGTCGATCGCGGCGATTTCCACGGCCTCCTTGACCAGGCGCATCGACACCACCGCCTGGATCAGCGGCAGGGAGGCCTTCTCGGCAGAGCCTGTCAGCTGCATCAGCCGCAGGGTGTTGAAATAGCGGCTCGGCGGCAGGTAATGGACCTTCCGTCCGGCGGCGATGGCCTTGGCCACGTCCTTGTCGAGTTCCCCGTAGGGTTTCGAGGCCTTCACGCCGACGCGCTCCGCCTTCGAGGCGACCGTCGGCTGGGGGCCCATCCAGATGATGTCACCGATTTCCACATCGTCCGCATAGATAGTCTCTTCCCCGCTTTCGATATCGAGGATGGCCCCGTACATCGGGTCATCCAGGCCGAAATAATAGAGCCAGGAGCTGTCCTGACGCCATTTATAGCAATTGTCCTTGTACTGGGCCGGTGCCTCGGCGTTGCCGACGAACAACACGATGCCCTTTTCCCCGCAAGCGGCCAGCTTGGCAAGCAGCGTTCTGCGGCGATTTACATAAACTTCTCTTTCAAACATGGATTACGCGTTTTAGTATCTGGGAAGGAAGCCCTTGTCCACCAGGACTTCCGCAATCTGCACGGCATTGGTGGCGGCACCCTTGCGGATGTTGTCGGACACGCACCAGAAATTCAGGCCGTTCTCGACGGAAGGGTCGCGGCGCAGGCGGCCGACGAAGACATCGTCCTTGCCCAAGGCATAGAGCGGCATCGGATACACATTCCTGGACGGATCGTCGCAGACGGTCACGCCCGGCGTACGCATCCAGATGTCCCGGATGTCCTCCAGCTCGAACGGTTTCTCGAACTCCAGGTTGACGGCCTCGCTGTGGCCGCCCATGACCGGAACGCGCGCCGTCGTCGGGGAGACGCCGATCTTCTCGTCCCGCAGGATTTTGTGGGTCTCGTCGATCATCTTGCGCTCCTCCTTGGTGTAGCCATCCTCCAGGAACACATCGATGTGCGGGATGACGTTCATGTCGATCGGATAGTTGTAATAGGCCGGATAGGTGCCCCATTCCGTAGCACCGCCCCGTTCGGCTTCCATCTGGGCGACGCCCTTGTGGCCGGAACCCGTCACGGACTGGTACGTCGAGACGACGATCCGCTTGATGGTATAGCGCTTGTGCAGCGGCGCGATCGGCAGCAGCATCTGGATGGTCGAGCAGTTCGGGTTGGCGATGATCATGTCATCCGCCGACAGGACGTCGGCATTGATCTCCGGTACGACGAGTTTCTTGCCCGGGTCCATCCGCCAATAGGAGGAGTTGTCGACCACACGGCAGCCCACTTCGGCGAAACGGGGCGCCAGGTCGCGGGACACGCTGCCGCCTGCCGAGAAGATCGCCAGGTCCGGCTGACGGGCGATCGCCTCGTCCGCGCTCATGACCTTGATCTTCTCTCCCTTGAAAACGACTTCCTTGCCGACGGAACGCGCCGAAGCGACAGGGAACAATTCCGTGACCGGGAAATTCCGCTCGGCCAATACTTCCATCATCCGGGTGCCGACCAGGCCGGTCGCACCCACAACAGCTACTTTCATATACTAATCAGATTCTATTTGACATATCGTTGCAGCCGGTCGATCAGGCTGCCGGTTTCCCGGGCGCCGATGCCCAGGACATCCTGGATGAAATCACGTACCGCCCCGGCGTCCTGCTTGAGGATGTCGACCAGACCGCCCACGTAGGAGCCCAGGCTCCCGATCACGCCGACGGATTCCTTGATGCCATGGTCGACCAGCAAACCGTGGAACCGGCCGATGGCGGCCATCGCCTGCTGCTTTTCACGGGTCGTATAATGGCGGTAATTGTGGATGTATTCCTTGACAAGCTCGTCATATTTGCGCCCGACACGCTGCCAGTCGGAGAGGGTATACCGGTCCGCATGGCGTTCGACACGGTCGACGAGCCGGTCGAGCTTGGCCGGAGCGCGCATCGTGGAGCAGCTGCACACCAGCAGCATAGCCAGGAGAAGGGTCAGTAATTTGCGCATAATCTTGTCTTTAAAACGATAACAAAGTAAGAAAAAATTACGTAGATTTGCAAAGCACCCCTGCATATAATGTACCAACAAATACACACAACATCATGAGCGAAGAAAATGTAAAGAACCCGATGGACCTCAACGGTGACGGCAAGGTCACCCTCGGAGAGAAGGTCCAGTACGGCGTGGGCAAGGCCCAGGAAAAAGTGGAAAAGGCCATCGGCGACATCGCCGACGACGCCAAGGAAGCCTACGGCAAGGCTAAGGAAAAAGGCAAGGAGTACTATGACGTTGCCAAGGAAAAGGGCAAGGTGTACTACGATGCCGCCAAGGAGAAGGCCAAGGACGCGTATGCCGAAGCCAAGGAAAAGGCGAAGGATGTCTATGAAGACGTCGCAGAAGATGCGAAGGAAGCCTACGCCGAGGCCAAGGAAAAAGGCAAGGAATACATCGACAAGGGCAAGGCCAAGATCCAGGAATTCAAGGACAAGGCTTAGCTACGAAAGAAGTCCCTATCATCTTCCTCTTCTAATAGGGCGGCCCAAGCCGCCGCGGCAGAGCCGCCGGCCAAGCGAAGCGACGGCCGCCATGTCCCCTGGGGGACCGCCGCGAAGCGGCGAGGGGGAGATAGTCCCTCCGGGACCACAAAAGGCTGGAAGAAAACTTCCAGCCTTTTGTGGTCCCTGCCGGGCATGATCCGACGACCCACTGATTATGAGTCAGTTGCTCTAACCAACTGAGCTAAGGGACCAAGTTGCAGGACTGTCTACGGGAGAGACAGCCCTGCAAATATAAAGGAAATTCAATTAAAATCCTCAGACTTTGATTTCAACCTCCACGCCGGAAGGAAGCTCGAGCTTCATCAGGGCGTCGACGGTCTTCGCGTTGGAATCGTCGATGTCCAGCAGGCGGCAATAGGAGTTGAGCTCAAACTGCTCGCGGGCCTTCTTGTTGACGAAGGTCGAACGGTTCACCGTGAAGATCTTCTTGTCGGTCGGCAGCGGAATCGGGCCGCAAACCTTGGCGCCCGTCGCGGAGACGGTGTCGGCAATCTTCTTGGCGCTCTTGTCGAGCAGCATGTGGTCGAATGATTTGAGTTTGATTCTGATTTTCTGACTCATATCAATTGTTGTTACCGTTTGTTATACTTTTGTTCTATTCGTCGTCAGGCATGCGGAAACCGCTCTTCTCGACAATGTCCTTCGCGAGGTTGGCCGGAACTTCGGCGTAGTGGTCGAAGCTCATGGTGCTGGTGGCACGTCCGGAGGACAGGGTCCGCAGGACGGTCACATAGCCGAACTGCTCGGCCAGCGGGACGAACGCCTTGATGATACGGGCACCGTTGGCGGTGGTATCCATGGCGTTGATCTGTCCGCGGCGGCGGTTCAGGTCGCCCACGATGTCGCCCATGTACTCTTCGGGTGTCACCACCTCCAGGTTCATGATCGGCTCGAGG
Organism: Bacteroidales bacterium; assembly: GCA_017483985.1. Next base: position 9,368 of record JAFUUB010000111.1, read on the forward strand.
AGCACCGGTTTGGCCTTGCGGTAAGCGTGGCGGAAGGCCATGCGGGCCGCAATCTCGAAGGAAAGCTGGTCGGAGTCCACCGGGTGGAACGAACCGTCGAGGAGGGTGACCTTCATGGAAGGAACCTCGTAGCCGGCGAGACAGCCGTTGGCCATCGCGGCCTCGAAGCCCTTCTGGACGGAAGGCACATATTCCTTCGGAACGTTGCCGCCCTTGACCGCATTCTCGAACTGAAGGCCCGTCGCGCCCTCGTCGGCCGGTCCGATCTCGACGATGATGTCGGCGAACTTGCCGCGGCCGCCGGTCTGCTTCTTGAAGACCTCGCGGTGCTGGACGGTGGCGGTGATGGATTCCTTGTAGTTGACCTGCGGAGCACCCTGGTTGATCTCGACGCCGAACTCACGACGGAGACGGTCGACGATGATGTCCAGGTGGAGCTCGCCCATACCGCTGATGACGGTCTGGCCGGTCTCATGGTCGGACTTGACGGTGAAGGTCGGGTCTTCCTCAGCCAGCTTGCTGAGGGCGACGCCGAGTTTGTCGAGATCGCCCTGGGTCTTGGGCTCCACGGCGATACCGATCACGGGATCCGGGAAGACCATGGACTCGAGGGTTATCGGATGGTTCTCGTCGCACACGGTGTCACCGGTGCGGAGATCCTTGAATCAGACGGCTGCGCAGATGTCACCGGCCTCCACGAATTCGATGGGATTCTGGTGGTTGGAGTGCATCTGGTACAGACGGGCGATCCGCTCTTTCTTGCCTGTACGGGTGTTGAAGACATACGAGCCGGCATCTACCTTTCCGGAATAAGCCCTCATGAAAGCGAGCCGTCCGACAAACGGGTCGGTCGCAATCTTGAAGACCAGGCCGCAGAACGGCTGCGAGGCATCCGGCTTGCGCTCCAGTTCCTCTCCCGTCTTCGGGTGGGTACCCTTGACGGCGCCCTTGTCGAGCGGGGAAGGAAGGTAACGCATGACGGCATCCAGCAGGAACTGCACGCCCTTGTTCTTGAAGGAAGAACCGCAGCATGCGGGGACAATCTGCATGGAAATGGTACCCTTGCGGAGGGCGGCGATGATTTCGTCCTCGGTCAGGGAGTCCGGATCCTCGAAATATTTCTCCATGAGGGTCTCATCGACCTCGGCCGCCGTCTCGACGAGCTTGTCGCGCCAGCGGGCCACCTCATCGGCCATTTCGGAGGGGACCTCCTTGACTTCGTAGTTGACCAGTTCCTCAGAGGAATCGTAGTAGATCGCCTTGCGGGAAATCAGGTCCACGATACCCTTGAACTTGTCCTCTGCACCGATCGGAAGGCAGACGGGAACAGCATGGGCGCCGAGCTTGGTATGGATCTCCTCGACACAAGCGAGGAAGTCCGCACCGACGCGGTCCATCTTGTTCACATAAGCGATCTTAGGCACGCCGTATTTATCGGCCTGCCGCCAGACGGTTTCCGACTGGGGCTGTACCCTGCCGACAGCGCAGAACGTCGCGATGGTGCCGTCCAGGACACGGAGGGAGCGCTCAACCTCGACCGTGAAGTCGACGTGCCCGGGAGTATCGATAAGGTTGATCTGATAGGTTTTGCCGTCATAGTGCCAGAATGCGGTCGTGGCGGCAGAAGTGATGGTGATGCCTCGCTCCTGCTCCTGGACCATCCAGTCCATGGTGGCAGCCCCCTCGTGCACCTCACCGATCCGGTGCGTCTTGCCCGTGTAGAACAAAATGCGTTCGGACGTAGTGGTTTTGCCGGCATCGATGTGGGCCATGATGCCGATGTTGCGGGTGAATTTAAGATCTCTTCCAGCCATTCGTTAAGTCTTCAGATTAGAAACGGAAGTGGGCGAAGGCCTTGTTGGCCTCGGCCATCTTGTGCATATCCTCCTTGCGTTTGAATGCACCACCTTCGTTGTTGTATGCAGCAACGATTTCTGCACAAAGTTTTTCAGCCATGGAGTGGCCGGAGCGCTTGCGGGCGTAGAGAATCATATTCTTCATAGAAACAGAAATCTTCCGCTCCGGTCTCAACTCGGTAGGCACCTGGAAGTTGGCACCGCCGATACGGCGGGACTTGACCTCGACCTGCGGGGTCACGTTCTCGAGTGCCTTCCTCCAAATATCGAGAGGAGCCTTGTCAGAATCTTTCATCTTCTCGCCTACCATGTCAATGGCATCGTAAAAAATAGAATACGCGATACTCTTCTTCCCCTGCAACATAAGGTTGTTCACGAAACGCGTAACCTGCACATCGTGAAACTTCGGATCAGGAAGTAGAATCCTCTTCTTAGGCTTCGATTTTCTCATTGTTTTGGGAATTTGAAATTAATAAAGGTGATTACTTCTTAGATTTCTTCGGCCTCTTGGCGCCATAGAGGGAACGGGACTGGGTCCTGCCTTCTACGCCAGCGGTATCCAAAGCTCCTCTAAGGATGTGGTAACGTACACCCGGAAGGTCCTTGACACGGCCTCCGCGAACGAGCACGATGGAGTGCTCCTGGAGATTGTGCCCTTCACCCGGGATGTAGGCATTGACCTCCTTGGCGTTGGAAAGACGTACACGGGCAACCTTACGCTTTGCTGAGTTAGG
>JAFUUB010000112.1 GCA_017483985.1 Bacteroidales bacterium
CCGTAAAATCAGGGGTAGATTTCAGTTTTAAATTGTTTGTGTTTGTAAAAAATATTTTTTTACTTTGCGAAAGAGACCATCGGAAATGGTCCCCATACTATTGAAAACTATTCATTAATTATTAAGCTTATGGGTAAAAAATCTCTAATGTTGCTGCTGTCCCTCTTTTTCGGGGTAGCGGCATTCGCGCAGAACGTATCCGTCCGCGGTACGGTCACTGACGCATCGACCGGAGAAGGGATCCCCTTCGCTTCGGTGATTGTCCGTGGTACGATGACGGGTACGTCCTCCGATGCCACCGGGCACTATGAACTGACGGCTCCGAATGGAGGCACGTTGGAATTCTCCGCTGTCGGTTATGTTACGGTCGCAGTGGCCGTGAACGGCCGCGGTGTCATCAACGCCGAACTCAAGCCGGATGCCGAATTCCTGGACGATGTCATTGTCGTCGCTTACGGTACCGCATCCCGTGCCGCCTTCACTGGCTCCGCGAGCCAGGTCAAGGGCGACGAGATCGCGCGCGTGTCCAATGAATCCCTTGACAAGGGCCTGATCGGAAAGGTTTCCGGTGTCCGTATCACCTCCGATAACGGTGATCCGGGTTCCGCTGCCAACATCCAGATCCGTGGCGTCGGCTCCGTATCCGCCACCACCCAGCCGCTCTATGTCGTTGACGGTGTCATCATCGATCCTTCCACTTCCGGCGATGTGGGTTCCGGTTACAGGAGCCTCGGTGTCCTCAACACCATCAACCCGGAGGACATTGAATCCATGACGGTCCTGAAGGACGCGGCTGCCGCTTCCCTATACGGCTCCCGTGCTGCGAACGGCGTCATCATCATCACCACCAAGAAAGGCCGCAGCGGCAAGACCACCGTCACCTATACCGGTGAAGTGGGCGTCACCCAGATCGCCAACATGAAGGCCTTTGACATCATGGATGGTCCGACCTTCATGCAGTGGGTCGCGGATGCGTATGACGGCTACTATCAGCTGTATGGGTATGACAGCTATGCCGCTTACAGAGGATTGTCGACCACTACGGTCAAGTACATGCAGGATAATGGATGGTTCTATGACGGCAGCGGAAAGATCAGTACCCAGTGGCAGAAGGAGGTCTTCCGGAACGCGATGACGACGAACCACCAGGTGGGTATCAGCGGCGGTAACGACCGTACCCAGATCTATGCCGGCCTCGGATATACCAATAATAAAGGTGTCGTCCTCGGTTCCAGCTATACCCGTCTGTCGGGACGTCTGAATGTCGACCATAAGGTCAACGACTGGCTCAAGGCTTCTTTCCGTCAGATGATTTCTTTCAACAAGACGAACGGTTATTCCGACCAGAGCGACCAGGAGCAGGGCTGGGGCAATGCCTCCCCGACCTCCAGCATTTTCCAGCAGGATCCGACCGCTCCGGCCAAGGACGAAAACGGAGAGTGGCTCAACGGTACCTCCTGGTCCGGGACGGTGGACAACCCGCACATCGCCTTTGAAGATGATTCTTACGAATACTACAATACCGATGCGACCCGCAGCCTGTCCAATATCGACGTCACGGTGACTTTCACTCCCTGGCTGAACCTGACCAACAATTTCGGTTACGACTGGATGGACAGCCGCCAGTACATGTGGTGGGGACCGACTTCCGTCGACGGCGGCTCCTACAATGGTCTGAAGAACGAGTATGACAACCAGTCCAAGACCCTGACCAACTCGACCGTCCTCCACTTTGACAACAAGTTCGGGGACCACAGCGTCTCCGCCCTGGCCGGCTATGAGTATTCCGACCACTATGGCGATTATATCTATGCTTCCACCAGCAACTTCCCGACCGACAAATTGACCGCCCTGGCCGTCGGCCAGATGAACGGGGCCTCCGGCTCGCGTTCGCGCGCCGTCATGAACAGCTTCCTCGGCAGCGTCAACTACAACTTTGCCGACCGCTACTATGCGTCCGCTTCCTTCCGTCGGGACGGTTCCTCCCGTTTGGGTCCGAACAGCCGCTGGGCCAACTTCTGGTCCGTATCCGGTGCCTGGCGCCTGAGCAAGGAAAGCTTCCTCGAGGGGAATCCGCTCTTCACCGACTTCAAGATCAAGGCTTCCTACGGTACCAACGGTAACCTCCCGGGCGGCTATCTCTCCTACAAGCAGAACTATTCCCTCGGCAACGCGTATGCCAAAGAGGCGGCCATCTATCCTTCCTCCGCCGGCAACGAGAACCTCGGGTGGGAGAAATCCCGGAACTTCAACGTCGGCTTCGAATGGAACATGTACAACCGGGTTACCCTCGGCGTCGAGTACTTCAACAAGTATACGAGTTCCCTGCTCTTCCCGTATCCGGCTTCCATCGTCACCGGTTTCAGCAGTTATACCGCCAATATCGGCAACCTGCGCAACTCCGGTATCGAAGTGGAAATCAACTCCACGAATGTTTCTACCAGTGACTTTACCTGGACGACCAGTTTCAACTTCACCTGGCTGAAGAATGAGATCGTCTCCCTGCCGGACGGCGAAGACATCTCTTCCGGCGACGGCGGCCTGTACCTGCTCCGGGAAGGCGAATCCATGTACACCTTCTTCCTTCCGGAATATCTCGGTGTCAACAGCGAGACGGGTCTCGGCGAATTCTGGGTCGATCCCGAGGATGAGTCCAAGGGGAAGACCAACTACTACACCCAGGCGGGCGCTACGATTGTCGGAAAAGGTATTCCGGATGTTACCGGTGGTATGACCAATACCCTCACCTACAAGAATTTCGATCTCTCCTGCCTGATCTCCTACCAGTTCGGTGCCAGTCTCTTTGACTATATGGAATACTTCACCGTCAGCGATGGTGTCCGTATGGGCTCTTTCAACCAGTTGGCCAAAGGCGCCGATTACTGGACGCCCGACAACAAGGATGCGGAATATCCGAAGGTTATCTATAACAACCCGTATCGTTCCGACCGCTGGTCCTCCCGTCATGTCAAGAGCACGGACAACATCCGCCTGCGTGAGGTCACCCTGGGATACACCCAGCCGTTCAAGAAGTTCATCGAGAGCCTCCGCGTCTACGTCAAGGCTACCAATCCGCTCATGATCTGGTCCGCCACCCCGGATGTCGATCCGGACGTGCCGATCAATGGCTACCGTACGGTCGACGTCCCGGCCACCCGCTCCTTCGTCGCCGGTGTCAATATCAGGTTCTAATCCTTAATCCGAATTCGATATGAAAAAGATATTCTATGCTGTTTTTGCGCTTGCGGCACTGAGTGCCTGCCAGACGCTTGACCAGGAGCCTTCCACCGCCGTTTCTGCCGAGACTGCCATCCAGACCTTGGATGATCTGGCCTATGCGGTAAACGGTGCGTATTATCAGGCTACAGGGCGCGGCCAATTGAGCCTGGTTGCCGAACTGGCCATCTATGCCGACGAACTGGGTCCGGACTCCAACGTCCAGAACGGTTCCGGCCAGTACGCCCAGAAGATTCATGAACGTTCCATCACCGCCCTTGATTCCTGGGGTGCCTATGCTCCGCTTTACCGGGGGCTCGCCGCGATCAACAAGGCGATTCAAAAGTCCGAAGCCCTGGAAGACCAGGAAGGGGCTGCCCCGTATATTGCCGAAATGATCGGCATGCGCGGCTTGTTCCACTTCCACCTGGCTACCTTCTTCGCCCCGATTCCGACTTCGGGTAGTTCCAACACGATGGGCATCGTCCTTTCCACCGAGGTGTATCCGCTGGATTACAAGGCCCCCCGCGCCTCCCTGGAAGAGACCTACACCCAGATTGTCAAGGACCTGACGACCTACATCGATGCCGGCGTCAACAAGGATCCCATGGAAGGTCATCTCAATTACTGGGCCGCCCTTGCCATCCGCGCCCGTGCCTACCTGTATTGGGGCAAGTATGCGGAGGCTCTTGCTGACGCGAAGGAAGTGATCGAGAAATCCCCGTACAAGTTGTATACGACCGAGAACTATGTTTCCGCCTGGGAAACGGACGGTGGAGACGAGGTCATCATGGAATATGCGCAGGATGACGACTACAACGCCCAGCGTTATGCTCCCGGTTACTACACCCATCCGGACGGCTATACTGAATACCTGGTTACCGAGGAGTTCTATAATCTCATGAAATCCAACGCGAACGATGTCCGCTCCAACCTGGTCGGCATGCGCGAAGGCAAGGGTCCTGCCGGCCCGTATCCGCTGAAGTATCCGGGCAAGAAAGGCTCCAACGTCCCGCTGTATTCCCACAGCATCAAGGTGGTCCGTCTCGCCGAGATGTACCTGATCGCCGCCGAGGCCGCCCTCAAGACGTCCGGTGCTTCTGCGGCCGTTCCTTACCTCAACACGCTCCGCCGGAACCGTATCACCGGGTATGAGGATGTCACCACGACCGATATCGACGATATCCTGCTGGAGCGCCGCAAGGAACTCTTCTCCGAGGGTCAGATCGCATTTGACTTCTGGCGCAACGGCAAGTCTGTCACCAGCGGACCGGCCACCTATGGTCCGGACCACTACCAGAATGTCCTCCCGATCCCGAAGGATGAGATCGATGTCTGCGGCGAGGATGTCCTCAAGCAGAATCCGGGTTATTAATCCGAGTCTTACCTTCATCCTGAAAAGGAGCCGGTCCCAGTGGACTGGCTCCTCTTTTTTGTTTACCGGTCTGCTTCAGGTTACGATTAATTAGCTTCCGGGCGCTTTCTGTGCCATCGGTAACCGTTCCCGCCGGCTGCCGGTTAATAATTATTCAAAAAAGTGGGTTTTGTCCTTGAAAACCGTTTTGGAAGGCGTTGTAAGGCTGTTTGGATTAATTGAAAAAGATTATTATTTTTGAAGGACTTTTGTTAAAGTGCGGATTGTATCCTAACGGCTACATTCGCAGACGGATTGAATAACTTATTCAATATTAATAATTCAACCATTGCTTATGGAAAAAATTAGATTTTTTCTCACGGCATTGCTGGTATTCGTCACGGCCGGAATCGTTTCCGCCCAGAACCGTACGGTAAAGGGCAACGTGACCGCCCTGTCGGACGGTGAACCGGTCGTCGGCGCCTACGTCCAGGTGGAAGGCACCCGGATCGGCTCCATCACCGATCTGGACGGAAACTTCGAGATTCCGAACGTTCCTTCCAGTGCCAAGTATGTCGTCGTGACATTCATGGGCTACAAGGATGCGCGAGTCGAGATCGGACCGAACATCCAGGTCGCCCTGGAGGATGACGCCGAGGTCCTTGAAGGGGCCATTGCGACGGGTATGTACAATGTCGACCGGCGACTGAATACCGGTTCCGCTGCCAAGGTGAGTGCCGCCGAGGCCCAGCTGAACGGTATCGCCGACGTTTCCCGTTCGCTGGAAGGCCGCGTAGCCGGTGTCTCCGTCCAGAACGTCTCCGGTACGTTCGGTACCGCCCCGAAGATCCGCGTCCGCGGTGCGACCTCCATCTACGGTTCCTCGAAGCCGCTGTGGGTCGTGGACGGTGTCATCATGGAAGACGTCGTTGACGTGAGCGCCGATGAGCTTTCCTCCGGTGACGCTTCGACCCTGATCTCCTCTGCCATCGCCGGCCTGAACTCCGATGATATCGAGTCCTTCGATATCCTCAAGGACGGTTCCGCCACCTCTATCTATGGTGCGCGCGCGATGGCGGGCGTTATCGTCGTTACGACGAAGAAGGGTAAGGCCGGCCAGAGCCGCATCAATTATACCGGTGAGTATACCTACCGCCTGAAGCCGAGATATTCCACCTTCAACATCATGAACTCCCAGGACCAGATGGAAATCTACCAGGAGTTGCAGCAGAAGGGCTACCTGAACTACGCGGAGACCGCGAATGCGATGGACAGCGGTATCTATGGCAAGATGTACCAGTTGATCAGCACCTACAATGCCACCTCCGGTCGTTTCGGTCTCGAGAATACGGAAGCGGCGAAGAACGCCTACCTGCGTGCGGCCGAGTTCCGCAATACCGACTGGTTCGACCTGCTGTTCAACGATTCCATCCAGCACAACCACTCGGTGAGCGTGTCCGGCGGTACGGAAAAGGCGACCTACTACGCCTCCTTGTCCGTCCTGCAGGATCCGGGGTGGACCAAGCAGAGCAAGGTCCAGCGTTACACGGCCAACGTGAACTCGACCTACCGCTTCTCCGACAAGCTCTCCCTGAACCTCATCAGCAATGCGTCCTATCGTCTGCAGCGTGCTCCGGGTACCATCAACAATGAATGGGACGTGGTCTCCGGCGAGGTCAAGCGCGAGTTCGATATCAACCCGTATTCCTACGCGCTGAATACCTCCCGCGCCCTGGATCCGGACGAGTTCTATACCCGCAACTACGCTCCGTTCAACATCGTCAATGAATTGGAGAACAACTACATCGACCTGAACGTGACGGATTTCCGCGTGCAGGGTGAATTGAAATTCAAGCCGTTCTCCCACCTCGAGTTGTCCGGACTTGCCGCCTACAAGCGCACGTCTACGAGCCAGGAACATTACATCCTGGACGGTGCCAACCAGGCCCTTGCCTATCGTGAGATGAGCACCGCGGCCATCCAGCGGGCCAATCCGTTCCTCTATACGGACCCGGAGAACCCGTATGCGACGCCGGTCACCGTCCTCCCGGTCGGCGGTATCTTCGACCGCACGGACAACAGCATCAACGGCTGGGATATCCGCGTGACGGCCAACTACAACAATACCTTTGCCCGCAACCACATCGTCAACCTCTTCGGCGGTATGGAGGTCAACTCCAACGACCGTCACAACGTGTGGTTCCGCGGCTGGGGCATGCAGTATGATTTCGGCGAAATCGCCAGCTATGACTACCACGTCTTCAAGAAGGGCGCCGAGGAAAACACCCAGTATTTCACCCTGGGCAACACCCACAGCCGCAGCGCCGCTTTCTTCGCCAACGGTACCTATTCCTACAAGGGTCGCTACACCCTGAACGGAACGGTCCGTTACGAGGGAACCAACTCCCTGGGTAAGTCCCGTACGGCCCGCTGGCTCCCGACCTGGAACGTGTCCGGTGCCTGGAACGTCCATGAGGAATCGTTCATGAAGGGTCTTTACCCGACCCTCTCCCACCTTTCCCTCAAGGCTTCCTATTCCCTGACCGGTGACCGTCCTTCCGTGACCAACTCCCGCGTCGTCATCGCCGCCACCAACCCGTGGCGTCCGTTCGCCGGTGACAAGGAATCCGTCCTGTACATCAGCGCCCTCGCCAACGGCGACCTCACCTATGAGAAGAAGCACGAGATCAACATCGGCATGGAAGCCGGCTTCCTGGACAACCGGATCAATTTCACCTTCGACTGGTACAAGCGTAACAACTACGACCTGATCGGTCCTGTTACGACCCAGGGTATCGGCGGCCAGATCGACAAGTTCGGTAACGTCGCCTCCATGAAGTCCGACGGTTTCGAAATCTCCCTGACCACGACCAACATCAAGAAGCGGGATTTCTCCTGGACGACCAACTTCATCTTCTCGCATTCCCGTAACGAGGTGACCGAACTAGACAACGACGTCCGCATGATGGACCTGATCGCCGGTTCCGGTTTCACCCGTCCGGGTTATCCGGTCCGTTCCCTGTTCTCCATCCCGTTCCAGGGCCTGAACAGCGAAGGTCTTCCGACCTTCATCAATGAAAAGGGCGAGACCACGGTTTCCTCCATCTATTTCCAGGAACGTGACGAGGAGAAGCTCAAGTTCCTCGAGTACTCCGGCAGCGTCGATCCGACGGATGTCGGTTCCCTCGGGAACGTCTTCTCGTACAAGGGCTTCAAGCTGAATGTCTTCATTACCTACTCCTTCGGCAACGTCATCCGTCTGGACCCGGTCTTCCGCAGCACCTATGACGACCTGAATTCCATGCCGAAGGAATTCCGCAACCGCTGGACGGTGCCGGGCGATGAGGAGAAGACGACCATCCCGGTCATCGCCAGTTCCTGGCAGAACCGCATCTATTCCAGCGCGGGTGCCTACCTGAGCTATGCGTACAACGCCTACAACTATTCGACGGAGCGGATTGCCAAGGGTGACTTCATCCGCATGAAGGAACTCTCCCTTTCCTACGATTTCCCGAAGACCGTGACGGATGCCCTGCATGTCGGCACGCTCGGACTCAAGCTCCAGGCTACCAACCTCTTCCTGATCTATGCCGACAAGAAACTCAACGGCCAGGATCCGGAATTCTTCAATACCGGCGGTGTGGCGGTCCCGCTGCCTAAGCAGTTCACCCTTACCCTCAAGGTCGGTATTTAATGAATAGGAGATTTAGCGTATGAAAACCAATAGATTTTCCCTTGTTCTTCTGACCCTTGCTGCCGGCCTCGCGTTTGCGGCCTGCAACAAGTTCCTGGATGAAATGCCGGACAACCGTACGGAGATCGATTCCGTCGAGAAGATCCGGGCCCTCCTGGGCGGAGCGTATATGTCCAGTACCTATCTGACATTCAACGAATATATGTCGGATAACGTGGACAACCTCGGCGACGACAATCCGGGTACGAACCGGTTCATCGACCAGTGCTACCGCTGGGAGGATATCACCGAGGTGGCCAATGACTGCCCCAAGTATTTCTGGGACGACGGTTACAATGTGATCGCCCATGCCAACCAGGCCCTGGAGGCCATCAAGGAGATGAGCGGTTCCAGCGACCTGGATGACGATGCGGTCGTCGCAGCCGGCCTGCAGGCGGAGATGGCCGAGGCCCTGCTCTGCCGTGCCTATGCCCATTTCATGCTGGTCAACGAGTTCTGCCTGAATTACAACAAGCAGACCAGCGAGACCGACCTGGGTATTCCCTACATGGAAGAGGTGGAGGCCGAACTCAACCCCCAATATGAGCGTGGAAACGTCGCCCATGTCTATGAGATGATCGACCGTGACCTGCAGAAGGCCCTCCCGTATGTCAGCGAGGCCTATTACAAGGTTCCGAAGTACCATTTCAACGTCCGTGCGGCTTACGCTTTCGCGGCCCGTTTCTACCTCTTCTATGAAGAGTGGGACCTCGCCGCAGAATATGCGACCAAATGCCTGGGCTCCCAGCCGGAGAAGGTGCTGCGCGACTGGAAATCCCGCAATGCACTTGAAAAGGACCAGGACGTCAAATCCAACGATTTCATCAATTCTTCGTACGATACGAACCTGCTGATGCTGACGGGATATACGTCCTTCGGTAACTATTTCGGTTATCCGGGCATCACCAAGTATTCCCATGATTCCTACCTCTCGTTTACGGAGGTCGCCTATGCGAAGAATGTCTGGGGGAATACCCAGACCGGTTGGCGCAATGTCAACGCCTGGTACTGGGATGGGCCGGAATGGTACAGCGGAAGCACGTACGACCAGATCGCCTATTTTAAGATTCCGTATCTGTTCGAGTATACGGACCCGGTAGCCCGCATCGGTTATGCGCACGCCGTGTATCCGGCCCTTACGATGGACGAAACCCTGCTGACCCGGGCCGAGGCCTATGTCATGCTGGGAAAATACGACGAGGCCGCCGCCGACCTCAATACGTGGGCCCACAACATCCTGAAGCCGGATTACTTCAAGACGACGCTGACGGCCGACGTCATTACGGAGTTCTACTCCAAGCTGGACTACTGGACCCCGGATGTGCCGACGATCAAGAAGAAACTGAATCCCGCCTTCTCCATCGGTGAAGACGGCGGCCGTCAGGAAAGCATGCTGCAGTGCGTGCTCGGTTTCAAACGGATCGAGAACATGGCCCAGGGCCTCCGCTGGCTGGATGTCAAGCGCTACGGTATTGAAATCACACGCCGTACCATGCAGCCCGACCCGAATGCCGGTGAGTACGATGCCGGTTTCAAGGTTCTGAACGGCCAAGTGGATATCCTCAAGAAGGATGATCCGCGCCGGGCCATCCAACTTCCGCCGGAGGTTATCGCCGCCGGTCTGACCCCGAATCCCCGTTAATCCTTAATTCCGACTATCATGAAAAAGTATATTGCATACATTTTGCTGCTGGGTGTCGCCGCGTTTACGCTGGCGGCCTGCCAGGAAGACCTGATGCAGGAGGAAAGCGTTATCAAGGATTCCGCCGTGGAGAAAAATGCCTTTGACGAGTGGCTGGAAACCAATTTCCTGAAGCCGTACAACATCGACTTCAAGTATCGCTTTGAACTCAACGAGTCCGATTTGGGCTACTATACCGTTCCGGCGGACTACAATGCCTCCATCATCTATGCCCACCTGGTGAAATACCTCTGCATCGATACCTATGACGAAGTCGCTGGTGTGGATTTCACCCGGGGCTATTTCCCGAAGATGTTCTTCCTGATCGGCGAATGGGAGTACCGCAACAACGGCTCCTTCGTCCTGGGTACGGCCGAAGGCGGAAAGAAGATCATGCTTTCCGGCGTGAACTATCTGCCGCAGTATTTCGCGCGCCTGTCCGGAGATGAACTCAGTGAGGTCATCAACTACTATTACATCAAGACGATCCACCACGAGTTCACCCATATCCTGAACCAGAACAAACTGTTCTCGGATTCGTTCAAATCGATTACGGCGTCTACCTATGTGGCCGACGCGGCCTTCGATACGGATGATCTCTACCAGCAGCGTGGTTACATCACCGCTTACGCCCAGACCAACCCGGACGAAGATTTTGCGGAACTGCTTTCCGAGTATGTTACGCACGACCAGGCCTGGTGGGAGGAGCAGCTGGCCAACGGTTCCGCGGACGGTGCGGACGGCGGCGCCCTGATGACGGCCAAGATGGACATTGTCCGTGACTATATGCAGAATTCCTGGAACATCAACTTGGACGAGCTGCGCGCTACGGTCCTTCGCCGTACGGCGGATGTTTCCGCCGGGAAGGTTGATCTTACCGATATCAGTATCAAATAAAAGGACAAGGATATGAAACTGAAGAATATATTTGCTTTTTCGGTCGCCGCTTTTTCGCTCCTGGCCCTGTCTTCCTGCCTGAAAGACCAGGAGGATGTGTTCGAGAGGGGATCCGCTGACCGCATGTCCGATTACCTTGAGGAAGTACGGTCCACCCTGAAGGCCCCGAAGTATGGCTGGAAGATGGCCTACTATCCGGGTGCCGACTATGCTGCCACCAATTTTACCCTGATCTTCGAGGACCAGTATGTGACGGCCGCGCACGAGAGCGCTCCGGATGCGGCTGAACGTTCGACCTATAAGTTGACGACCGACGACGGTGCCGTGCTCTCCTTCGATACGTACAATGTGCTCCTGCACGCGTATGCGACCCCGGACAGCAAGAAATATCAGGCCAAGGGTGGTGATTTCGAGTTCGAGATCATCGGCCTGGCCAAGGACCAGGTCACACTTCGCGGCAAGCGTTCCCGCAACCTGTGCATCCTGCGCCCGCTGGACAAACCGGGAAAGGACTTCCTGAAGGCGGTCAATGAGATGAACCTGTCGTTTGACATTGCGGCGGTTTCCGCCACCATCACCAACGGTCTGGTCGAGGGTTTCCTCGATGCCGGCAAACGCCGGATGTCCATCGGACGTGCCGGTGCGCCGGATAACGAGATGATGACGATCCGCTATATCGTTCAGGAAGACGGTATCCGCCTGTATTCCCCGACCACCATCCAGGGCGTTGAATTCGACGAACTTGTCTTTGACAAGAAGGCGGGCACCCTTACCGGTTCCGGCGTTGTGTTCAACAAGATGATTCCGGAAGGCTGGGTCTCCTATTCCAGCTATCTTGGCAAGTACACCGTCAACTCCACCGTAGGCTATTTCAGCCCGTTTACGATTGAGTTCAAGCAGCTTGAGTACGGTATCTCCTACGAGGTCGAAGGACTGATGCGCACCTATAAACCGGTTATCGACTACGAAGGCGGCCGTGGTACCCTGAATTGGGTTGTTCAGGCTGTCGGAGGCTCCGGCAGTGTGGTTTACTACTTGACTCCCTGGTCTTTGGCTGAAAATGGTTCTCTTAATTGGCGGGTTGAAGGTGCCGGTTTGCTTGGCCGGGTAGATGACAATACCAAACCGGACTTTACCATTTCGTTTGAAGACAACGGCGTTTGGGAAGACCACAAGGCGGACAGTTGGCTGATATGGGGAGCAACGGGCGACACGAGCGCAGGCGGTTGCACGGATAGCAATTATTATTTCTTCGGGACGAATAACTATCAGTTCCCGGGTCCTTTCACCTTCACCAAGATTAAAGAGTAAGGCTTATGAAAAGATTTTTCACATTGATATTCGTTGCGCTTTCCGCCCTTGTCCTGGCGGGATGTGCGCAGGAGCAGCCTGACGGAGCCGAATACCTGGTTGACAACAGCCTGGGTATCCTGAGCCGCGATGTGTTCTTCCAGCCGGGCGGCGGGACGGGATCCATCGTCGTGGATACGGAAGGCACGGTGACCGCCTCTTCCAACAAGGATTGGCTGACGGTCTCGGTGAACGGAAGCACGGTCGAACTGACGGCCGCCAAGAACCCGGACATCGAGAGCCGGTACGCCGAAGTGACCATCAAGAGCGGCGAATCCGGTGCGACGGTCATTGCCCAGCAGTATGGCTACAAGACCGTTTCCTTCTCAGGGAATGACATCGTCGCCAGCGGTAAGTCCCAGACACATTCCTTCCTGTACACCTATGAGGAAGACATGGTCGTTTCCTCCGATGCGGACTGGATCAAGGCTTCCGTCGCGACGGAGAACGACCAGCAGTCCGTGAAGATCGAACTGGCCGAGAACGGTACGGGCGCCGTCCGTACGGGCAAGGTCAGCTGGGAGCTCGGAATGGAGAGCGGCGAGATCAACGTCAAGCAGTTCCCGAACTTCGCCGTAAACGAAGCCTGGACGATGGAGTATGTCCGGGATGAAGAAACCAACTCGATCTTCGATGTCGAAGGCGTCGAGGGCTCCTACTTGGTGGGTATGCTGACGCAGGCCCAGTTCAAGTCGAAGTATGACGGATCCTTTGAGACCTATGCTTTCGACGTGGCTGCCGCCGCCGATCCTACGGCCCTGTTCGACCATGTGGGCGAGATTCCGTGGGCCTTCCTGGCTACCGGTATCTACGAGGCCATCCTCGTCGGTGTCGATGCGAACAACGATCCGACCGGCGAGTACAACTACTATGAGATCGAGATTGCCCGTGAGGATGTCCGTACTCCTTATGAGAAGTGGTTGGGCAAGTGGGAAGTCACACGTCAATCTGTGACCGACACATGGGAGATTACCGAAAATGTTTTCGGAGAATCCTTCTATATCGCAGGTATCGATGGTAATTCGACGGCCCTGGCCGGAGTGAAGGCAGTCGCCAAGTTCAACAGCGCGGACAATACCATTACGATCAGATCGCAGACGAATCTGGGTACATATACGAGCAACTCCGGAGAGAATTGTATCATCAATCTCTACGCCTTGTACAATGAAAGCAGCAGTATCATCGGTGGTGAGCATGATTGTGCGACATTGACGGCTGATGAGAAATTTGAAACGGGAACCATTACCTCTGCCGGAACGGTCACTCCCAGTGGTGGAAGTGCTACTCCGGTGACGGGAATCGTCTATTTCGCTCATCCGGAGGGTTCCAACAATGGTTATGTTTTCGACAATCAGATTTTCTACAAGTGGCCGGAAACGATGACAAAAATCGAAGACGGTTCCTCCTCCGGTGGCGGAGAAGGCGGTGGTGAAGGCGGCGGTTCCTATGCCGACTGGCTGGGTACCTGGAATCTCTCTGCCGGTTCCCTGTCGGTGAGCGAGAATGAAGCGGGGAAATCCTATACCGTCGTTTATTCCGGCTGGGAAGATGTGGAGTTCAGTACGAATTTCGATGCTTCTACCGGTGATATGGTATTCACGTACCAGCTCTTGTTCGAGTATGATATCGATGAGTATTACCTGACTGGCGTGGAAACTGTTGGCGAGAGCCGGTATGTCCGGTTCGGCGATCCCAACAAGGGCAATGAGATCGCGCGCGCAAAAATGTCCGGATCAATGGCAACGATAACAGGTGCCACCTATACTTCCGACGATGAGGGTAGCGTGAATGTCCAGGGTCTCGGTTTCCGGGACTATCAGGTCGAGGATACTGCCGATTATGACAAAGGCTGGTATCGGTTGACCGGATACGACGATATCGCCCTTCCAGCCTCTGCCTCTAAATCCGGTGCCGGAGTCATGCAGAAAGCACAGTCTTGGAACGGCGGTTTCTCCGTATCGAAATCTTGGATAGGGAGGGGGCTCGCTCCGAGAAGCACGTCTCCTTATCGCCCCGGGGTGCATCCCATGAAGATGTTTGTCGCGGAGTAAATCCAGGAAACGCAATCCATATAACCCGTGGGAATATCCTTTCCCACGGGTTGTTTTTATACTGCAGGATCCTCCAGCCCGCCACCACCTGGCCTCTCGGTACAGTCCGATGCTTCGCTGCCTGCAACATAAAACTCTTATTCTCAACAGTTTTCGCATTTCAAGGAGGACGTTTCGTTCTCCTTGAAATGCGAAAAGTTTATTAATCAGTCACTTGCTTTGCAGGCAGCATGAAGACTCTCATTTTCACCAGTGAGGGCCTTTTTGTCGTTCCGTCCTCGAGCTATTTTTTTGATAGTTTTCTCACAAAAAGGTATGGCGGTGCGCTTCAAAGTTAAAGAACACCTGTCATGCCCCAATCGGTGTGGTGGCTATCATGCTGTACTTTATGGAGGGAATAAAAGGAGGATAAAGAACGGGGTGATATATGTAAGGGCCATGCAATTGGAAGCACTGTTCTTTAAGTTTTCCCAATGAGTGTGAGAGATTCCGCCGGCTTCTGTGCTCCGCCGAAGCGGCGAGATTCCGCCCGCTCCTGTGCTTTGCCCGAAGCGGCGAGATTCCGCCCGCTCCTGTGCTTCGCCGAAGCGGCGAGATTCCGCCCGCCTGCGGCGGTCGCTATCTCGTGGCCTCCCGGCGGGGCCGGACAACCAAAGGTAGCCCACGACCTTCGGTCGTTCGGGCTTTTTCGCCGTCCCGACCTCGCTCAAGCGAGCTTGGCTCGTTCGGGACAACAAAAAGCCCAGCGCAGTTGCGCTGGGCTACCTTTGGTTGCGGAGAGAGCGAGATTCGAACTCGCGATACCCTTTTGGGGTACACACGCTTTCCAGGCGTGCCTCTTCAGCCACTCGAGCATCTCTCCTTGAATGGGAATGCAAAGATAGATATTTTTTTGAAATTCCTTACATTCCCGGGTAGTTTTTTTACAATTTGTTCTGCTTGAGGTTCTCGATGTACCGGTCGATGCGGTGCAACTCGTTCGGGATGCGGATGCTCTGCGGGCAGTGGGCCATGCACTGTTCGCAGCCGATGCAGTGGCTGGCCTGGCGCAGGGTCGGGACCGCCTTGTCGTAGCTGGTCAGGAAGGCCTTGCGGAGCTTCTGGTAGTCTTTCTGCTCACTGCTCTGCGGGACGCTGGCATTGTTGATCTGCTGGTTGTAATGGGCGAAGATGGTCGGAATATCGATACCATAGGGGCACGGCATGCAGTATTTGCAGTTGGTGCACGGGACAGTGGGATACTCGCGCATCAGTACGGCCATTTCTTCCATGAAAGCGAGCTCTGCTTCATCCATCGGATGGAAACCGCAGAAGGTCTTGCAGTTGTCGACCAGGTGCTCCATATAAGTCATGCCGCTCAGTGCTGTCAGGACCCGCGGATGGGATCCGACGAAACGGAAGGCCCAGGACGGGACGGAAGCATCGGGATCGCGTTCCTTGAACTTGGCGGCGACGTTCTGCGGGACGTTGCTGAGCTGGCCGCCCAGCAGCGGTTCCATGATGGTGATGGGAATCTCCAGTTCGTCCAGCTTGTTGTACAGGTACTCCGCATTGGTGTTGCGACGGGGATCGGCGTGGGTCCAGTCGACATAGTTCATCTGGATCTGGACGAAATCCCAGTGGTATTTCTCGTGGTAGGCCATGAGCTCGTCGAAGCCCTTCTGCTGGCCGTGGAAGGAGAAGCCCAGGTTGCGGATCCGGCCGGCTTCCCGCTCTTTCACCAGGTAGTCCAGCAGTCCGTTCTGGATAAACCGGCGCTGCAGGACATCTCCGCTGCCGACATTGTGCAGCAGGAAGTAGTCCAGATAGTCGGTCTGGAAATACTCCAGGGACTTGTGGTACATCTCGATGCCTTCCTCCAGGGTTGGCTGGAAACCGCGGGTGTTGGAAAGCTTGGTGGCGACATAGTAGCTGTCACGCGGGTAACGGGCCAGGGATTTGCCGGTGGCCGCCTCGCTCTGTCCCTGCAGGTAGACCGGAGCGGAGTCATAGTAGTTTACGCCATGGGCCATGGCGTAGTCGATCAGTTCGTCGACCTTTGCCTGGTCCACGATGTCGCGGCCGTTCTCATCTTTGATCATCGGCCAGCGCATGCAGCCGTAGCCGAGCAGGGAGACCTTGTTCCCATGCGGGTCGGTCCGGTATTCCATCTCGCCGTCACCGGTCTGGAGGGCGGAAACGCCCGCTTTCTTCGGTGCGCAGGCCGCTGCGGCACCAAGGGCCAGGGCGCCGGCGCCGCTGACCTTCAGGAAATCTCTTCGGGTGATATTCTTTTCCATAGGCTTAGTCTTTGATATGGACCTGGAGTCCGTTGACATGGATGGCGCTGTACGGGCGGGACGGGCAGAGGTTCTCGCAGGCTCCGCAGCCGATGCACCTGCTTTCGTCGACCGCCGGGATCCGCAGGGAATCCGGATCGTCCGGGTTGAGGCGGACCATCATGATGGCGCCGACCGGGCAGTGGCGGGCGCAGTTGCCGCACTTGACGCCGTCTTTCTCGACGACGCAGAGGCTGCGGTCGACCGTTGCGGTGCCGATGTGGAACTGGGTCTTCTCTTCAGGGGTCAGGGGTTTGATGGCGCCGGCCGGACAGACCTCGGAGCATTTGACGCATTCGGGCCGGCAGTAGCCGCTCTCATAACCCATCTCCGGCTGCATGAGGTGCTCCAGGGAGGTGGAAGGACGCAGGACGTCGTTCGGGCAGTTGGACACGCACAGCTGGCAGGCGGTGCAGCGGCGGTAGAAATCCTTGACGCTCTCGGACCCGAACGGGGTCAGGGGCGTGGTCCGCTCGGGGTTTTTCTTGTCGAGGATGGTGGCCAGTCCGCCGTCGCCTTTCGGCTGGGCTTTCAGGGCGGCCGAACCCACGGCGATGGCGGCGCCCGTCATGAAGGCGCGGCGGCCAGCGTCGACAGTCTTTGGCGCCGGCTCCTGCGCCGGGGCGGACTTGCCGTAGGCAAAGCGGTATTTCATCGCGCCGAACTTACAGTTGCCCAAGCAGTTGAAGCAGTCTACGCAGCGGCTGTAGTCAATCTTCTTGTGGTCGATATCGATACAGGAAGCTTTGCATTTCTTCTCGCAGAGATGGCAGCTCTTGCACTTTTCCGTGTCGATCATCGGGCGGAAGAGGGCGAAGCGGGAGAAGAAGCTCAGGGTCGTACCGACCGGGCAGATGACATTGCAGTAGGTACGGCCTCCGAGCCAGGCCAGCACCGTTACGACGAGGAAGGTCACGGCTGCGATGATGACCGTCCCGACGGAGGCCGGGGCGACGAGGGTGCGGACCATGCGGCCGTAGGCGCTGTACGGGGCCAGGATGGCCACGCAGACCTGGATCCCGGCGATCAGGGCGATGACGAAGAGCGCCCAGATCCCGTAGCGTACCCATTTGTTCTCGGGTTTGAACTGGAAACGGGCTTTCTTGCCTTTGCGCAGGCCGCTCAGCCAGGACACGAAATCCTGGTACACACCCATCGGGCAGATGACCGAGCAGTAGATGCGGCCGCAGACGAGGGTCAGTACGACCAGCAGGAGGATCACGCCGACATTGACGGCAAGTACGGCGGGAAGGAACTGGATCTTGGGCAGCCATCCGAACCATTTCGTCAGTTCACCCGAGATGCCCAGGAAGAGCAGGGTGATGGCGATGAGGAAGACGGCGGCCAAGGCGATACGGGTTTTCCTTAGCATTGTATTATCCTTTAAGTTGTTGTCAATAAATGCAAACAGTCAAATATACGAAAAAAAACCGCACATCCTTTGAGCGGATGTCGGTTTTTCTTATCGATATTTCCGTTTTTTTCAGTCCAGGCAGACCAGCACCCGTGAAGGATGTGAAAAATGCAGGCGGACAATGTCTTCGGATGCCCGGTTGAGGGTCGCCTTCCACCAGTTGTCGAAAACGACGTCATCCGTCGGCCAGACCAGGCCCTCGGACTTGAGGGTCAGGCTGTTGTCGGGGCTGAAAAGGGAAATGCGCCGGCCTTCTCCCACGGCCAGTTCACACGTGTCGGTCACGGCGAACATCGTCCCGTAGTCGGAGACCATGTCCAGGACCGGTCCGCGGCTCTGCTCCGGCAGGCCGGCCAGGCCGAAGAGGCGGGGATATTCCATCAGCAGGGACAGGTTGCCGACCGTATGGTCTTCCCGCCGGCCGGTGCCGCCCAGGATGTGGATTGTGGAGACCTCCGGATGGTGCGTCAGGACATACCGGAGCGCTTTGGTCTGGTCGTTGTCGTCCTGTTCCTCAATCCGGGTGATCAGCCCGGCGTACCGTTTCTGCAAGGCAGGGGAGAGGGTGTCCATGTCCCCGACGACCGCAGCCGGCAACCGCTCTGCGCCGAAGCGTCTGCGGGTATGGCGCAGGTATTTGACGAGGGCCCCGTCGCAGCAGACGACCGCGTCGGCTGTATCCAGCAGGTACAGCGGATAGGCCTTGCGGGGGAAATCCCCGTCACAGAGGATGACGACGGTATCCATCAGGCGCGGGTCTTGGCAATCTCGGCCGATGAGGTGCCCGGGGTGGTTCCGTAGGTCTGGGGATCCCGGAATCCGAGCAGGAAGGCGCTGACGTCCATGCGTTTCTTGCCCGCGAGCTGGATGTCCTTGAGGGCGATGGCCCCGTCGGCCGTCTTGATCCACAGATAGGTCTTTCCGTCGGATAGGACGGAACCGGGCGCGGCAGCAGGAACACCGTCCGTGACCGGCGCGGCGCCGAAGATCTTCAGCTGCGTGGGCTGGCCGCCGTCGCGGACCAGTTCGGTAAAGGCGGTCGGATACGGGCTCAGGCCGCGGATCAGGTTGTATACCTGGGTCGTAGGGGCGTTCCAGTCGATGTGGCAGAGCTCCCGGGTCAGTTTCGGGGCCGGTTTGAGGACCTCGCTACCCTGGATGAAGCTCCGCTGGACGCGGGTCTCGATGTTGTGCTGGATGATGCCTTCGACCGTCTGGACGACCAGGTCGGCGCCGATCGGCATGAGCTTGTCATGCAGGTCGCCGGCGGTCTCGTCGGGTCCGATGCGGCATTCCTGGCGGAGCATGATGCCGCCCGTATCGATGTCCTTGTCGATCATGAAGGTCGTCACGCCGCTCATCCGCTCGCCGTTGATGACGGCCCAGTTGATCGGGGCCGCGCCGCGGTACTGCGGCAGCAGGGCAGCATGGAGGTTGAACGTGCCCAGCGGCGGCATGGTCCAGACCGCTTCCGGCAGCATCCGGAAGGCCACGACCACGAACAGGTCGGCTTTCCAGGCCGCGAGCTGCTCCAGGAACTCCGGATCCTTGAGCTTGAGGGGCTGGAGGACCGGGATCCCATGCTCCACGGCATATTTCTTGACGGCGCTTTCATTCACCTTGAGGCCGCGGCCGCTCGGTTTGTCGGCCACAGTGACCACGCCGACCACCTTGTATCCGTTCTGGATCAGGGCTTCGAGCGGGGCGACGGCGAATTCCGGCGTGCCCATGTAGACGATGCGGGTTTGTTTGAAGACTCCCATGATTTTACTCTTGAATTTGCGCCACCACGTGCCGAACTGCTCGGTGTTGATCTTGGCGTCGTTGATGGCCCGCCACGACAGGTACAGGCCGATGGGCAGCAGGACGGCGGTCGAAACGAAGACGCCGGTCCAGGCTGCGGCCTTGCCGTCATTGGCGAGCTTGATGCCGGTGATGTCCACGACCCAGTACAGGACGAAGAAGAGGACGGCGATGATCAGCGACACGCCGAGGCCGGTCCGTTTGTTGGCGAAGGCTCCCAGCGGGGCACCGATGACGAAGAGGATGAAGCAGGCGAGGGCCTGAGCGAACTTGCGCAGGAGCTCCACGTCGGTCTTGTCCGAGATCTTCCGGTTGTAGCGCGTCTCCTCGTTGAAATTGTCCATCATCACGGCCAGTTCCCCGGCCGATGCGGTGGCGGAGGTGTAGGCCTGTTTCTCGGCGGAGAGGGTCTTCCATTCCATCGGCTCCTCGGGCTGGAAGGGCGTCCGTCCGGCGAAATGCTTCGACGTGTCCAGTTGCTCCTGGTAGCGGAGCGCACGCCGTTCCCAGTAGGCCCGGCGCTGGATCTGGAGCAGCGAATCCCATTCGTGCTGCAGGGAATCCTTGCCGACCTTCAGGTGGGCGATGTCGCGGGACTTGACCTGGTCGCCGTAGCGGGCGCCGCTGGACTTCTGGAACGCGTAGTTCTCCAGCGGGATGATCATGCTCTGCTTCTCGAATTCGATCCGCTGCAGCTGCAGGGTCGTATCCCGGTATTTCATCGTGTTGGTTTCCTGGTAGTTGATGCCGCTGTACAGGTCGAAGGTGATGTAGTCCTTCGCCTTGGACATGCGCATCATCGCGGAATCCGCCAGCACGAGGCTGACGTTGCCCTGCTGGGCGGTATGGTCATACACGATGACCCCGTGCATCATCCCGGTCTCCTTGTCGCGGTCGTCGATCCGGAGGACATAGCCCTCGAGGCCGTCGTAGAAGGTACCGGTCGGGATGTTGATTTCGTTCTTGGTCTTGCCGATGTCGTCGCGCAGCGTATAGATCTGGTTGTAGGCGATCGGAACGAGGTTGTTGGCGGCGAAAAAGGCGCCGATGCTGATGATGACCGAAGTGATCATCAGGGGCATGAGCACCCGGCGCAGCGAGATGCCGGCCGACTTGATGGCGATCAGCTCGTTGTTCTCGGACATCCCGCCCAGGGTGAAGGTGGAGGCCAGCAGGGTGGCCAGCGGGAGGGAAAGCGGCAGCAGGGTCGCGCCGCCCCAGCCCATGAATTCCAGGATCACCTTGAAACTCAGGCCCTTGCCGACGAGTTCGTCAATATAGACCCACAGGAACTGGAGCATCAGGATGAACACGACGACCACCAGCGTGCCGACAAACGGCCCGATGAACGCCTTGAGGATGAACTGGTCCAGTTTCTTCATACGGAACTTCGCTACGTTTGGAATAAGGACGGATTTACGCCGTGGCGAGTTCGACGAGTTTCTCGAGGGCGTCCTTGAGCCCGTCGGGATTCTTGCCGCCAGCCGTGGCGAGTCCGGGCTGTCCGCCTCCGCCGCCCTGGATGAACTTGGCGGCTTCGCGGATGTCCTTGCCCGCGTTCTTGCCCGCTGCGACCAGGTCGGCCGTATACATCAGCACCAGGTTCGGCTTGCCGTCGAACAGGTAAGCACCTGCCAGGACGAAGCCGGAAAGCTCTTTCTGGAGCAGGAGGGCGACGTTGCGGACCATGGCCGGGTCCATGCTGCGGTCGAAGGCGATGACCTTGCGGCCGCCGATTTCCTTCGCACCGGCGGCGAGGGCCTTGGCCAGCTGTTGTGCCTTCTCGGCCTGGAAGGCCTCGACCTCTTTCTTGAAGGCGGCATTCTCACCGATCATCTTCTCGATGGCGGCGGTCAGGTCCGGGGTGTTGTTGAAGAAGGTCTTGGCGCTGCGCAGGGCTTCCTGGGCGGCATAGACCACCTTTTCGGCCGCTTCGCCGGTCACGGCCTCGATGCGGCGTACGCCGGCGGCGATGGCGCTCTCGGAGACGATCTTGAAGAAGCCGATCCGTCCGGTGGCGGTGGCGTGGGTGCCGCCGCAGAGCTCGGTCGAGGGACCGAAGTTGACGACGCGGACGCGGTCGCCGTATTTCTCGCCGAAGAGGGCGATGGCGCCCATGGCATTGGCTTCCTCCATGGTGGCATCCCGTTTCTCGCAAAGCGGGAAGTCGCTGCGGATCAGCTGGTTGACACGTTTCTCAACTTCCATGATCTCTTCATCGGTCATCTTGGAGAAGTGGCTGAAGTCGAAGCGCAGGTAGTCCGCGCAGACATAGGAGCCTTTCTGCTCGACGTGGGTGCCGAGGACTTCGCGCAGGGCGGTGTCCATCAGGTGGGTAGCCGTATGGTTGGCGGCAATCTTCAGCCGGCGGTCGGCGTCGACGGAAAGGGTGAATGCCTGGGTGCCGTCCTGCGGCAGCCGTTCGGCGATATGGATGGTCAGGTTGTTTTCCTTGACGGTGTTGAGGATGGCGATCTTTTCGCCGCCCTCGGACTCGATCCAGCCCGTGTCGCCGACCTGGCCG
The DNA here is from genome assembly GCA_017483985.1 of Bacteroidales bacterium. The sequence continues at coordinate 22,342 of JAFUUB010000112.1, forward strand.
CCCATTTCCGCATAGAACGGGGTGCGGTCGAAGACCAGCTGGAAGAGGGTCTTGTTCTTCTGCTTGACGGTGCGCTGCTTCAGCAGGACGGCGCCTTCGACGACGGTGGTGTCATAGCCGAGGAATTCGACTTCTTCGCCGCTATGGAACTCGGTCCAGTCGCCGAACTCGTTGGCGGTGGCGGCGCGGGCGCGCTCCTTCTGCTTGGCCAGCTCGGCCTGGAAGCCTTCCAGGTCGACGGTGTAGCCGCGCTCGGTGGCGATCAGTTCGGTCAGGTCGACCGGGAAGCCGTAGGTATCGTAGAGGACGAAGGCGTCGGCGCCGGCGATCTTTTTCGTGTCGGCGGCCTTGGCCATATAGTCGTCCAGCATGCGGATGCCGCGGTCGAGGGTGCGCAGGAAGGCCATGTCCTCTTCGCGGATGACGCTTTCGATCAGTTTCTGCTGGGCCGGGAGCTCCGGATAGGCGTCGCCCATGTCGGCGACGAGCTGGGGTACGAGGCGGCAGAGGAACGGTTCGGTGAAGCCGAGGAAGGTATAGCCGTAGCGGACGGCCCGGCGCAGGATGCGGCGGATGACGTAGCCGGCCTTGACGTTGGACGGCAACTGACCGTCGGCGATGGCGAAGGCGATGGCGCGGATGTGGTCGGCGCACACGCGCATGGCCACGTCGGTCTTTTCACCGTCATGGTATTTCTTGCCGCTGAATTCCTCCAGTTTGCCGATCAGGCCGCTGAAGACATCGGTTTCGTAGTTGCTGGTCTTGCCCTGGAGCACCATGCAGAGGCGTTCGAAGCCCATGCCAGTATCGATGTTCTTGGCCGGAAGCGGCTCGAGATGGCCGTCGGCCTTGCGGTTGTACTGCATGAACACCAGGTTCCAGATTTCGATGAC
>JAFUUB010000113.1 GCA_017483985.1 Bacteroidales bacterium
GATGATCAAGCAGATGATGATCAGGGACATGAAGCCGGCGCCACCTGCCATGAACTTGGTCTTGAGGGCCTGGTGCAGCGGAACTTCCTCACCGGAACCGGCGAAAAGATCCTGGGGGTTGGAGGCGGCTACTTCAGTAGCGGCAGGAGCAGCCTGGGCGGCATCCTGTGCGGAAGCAATGCTTGCAGAGAGGGTCATAAGACCTGCAACTGCCAAAAACATGAAAAACTTTTTCATAATTGTTTTTGTGTGTTTGAAATAATAAATTGTATTAAAGTTTAATATAATTGTTTGCGGATTCGGGGGCGGGTATGGTACGCCGTCAAATTCGGTGCAATTTAGCAAATTATTTTCAAACGGCAATAATTATTTACTGATTTCTCCTTTCAAATTACGGCCCATCATGGCCGCGACCCAGCGGTTGTCTCCGCTCTTGCCCATGAGGAAAAACAGTTTCGCCAGCGCGCTTTCGGTCGTGGAATCATACCCGTTGATCACACCGGCGTCCTGCAGGGCCTTCCCGGTGGCATACAGGCCCATGTTGACCGATCCGGCCAGGCATTGGGTGACGTTGACGACCACCTTGCCGGCCGCGCAGGCTTCCCGGACGAGGTCCGTGAACCACGGGGCGGTCGGGGCGTTGCCGGCGCCGTAGGTTTCCAGGATGACGGCCCTCGTCTCCGGGGCGCACAGGACGGCCCGCACGAGCGGGGCGGTGATGCCGGGATGGATCTTCAGGATGGAGACCCGCGTATCCAGTTTCGTGTTGATGGACAGGTTCTGGTACCAGTCCAGGGGCTTGCGGATGATTTCCTTGTTGTAGCGGATGCTGATGCCCGCTTCGGCCAGGGGCGGCAGGTTCGGGCTCTGGAAGGCCCGGAAGACCTCGGCGTTCACCTTGGTCGTCCGGTTGCCCCGCATCAGCAGGGAATCGAAGCAGACGCAGACTTCCGGTACGAGCGCATGGCCTTCGGCGTCCTTGGCCGAGGCAATCTCCACGGCGGAGATCAGGTTCTCTTTCCCGTCGGTACGCGGTACCCCGATCGGCAGCTGGCTGCCGGTGAAGACGACCGGTTTGGTCAGGCCGTCGAGCATGAAACTCAGGGCCGAGGCGGAATAGGACATGGTGTCCGTCCCATGCAGGATGATGAATCCGTCGTAGTCCTCGTAGCGCTGGTAGATCAGTTCGGCCAGGCGCTGCCACAGGCCGGGTTCGACGTCCGAGGAGTCGATCAGCGGGTCGAACGTGTAGGAGTCTATGCGGAAGGCGAATTTCCGGATCTCCGGTACTTCGTCGAGGATCTGGCTGAAGTCGAAGGGCTTGAGGGTCTGGTCCTGGGGGTCTTCCTTCATGCCGATGGTGCCGCCGGTGTAGATCAGCAGCAAGGACGATTTCGTGAGTTCGGTCGGGTTCATAGGCGGAACAGTTTCTCTGCGTTGCGGGTGGTCGCTTCGGCGACCTCTTCGATGGAAATCCCCTTGACTTCCGCGACCTTGGCCGCGATCAGGGGAATGTAGGCACTTTCGTTGCGCTCCCCACGGTGCGGGACGGGAGGCAGGTAGGGCGAGTCGGTCTCCAGCAGGATCCGTTCCAGGGGGACCTTGCGGACCACTTCGCCGAGTTTGGAATTCTTGTAGGTCACGACGCCGCCGATGCCCAGCGACCATTCGCCGTAGTCCTGCAGACGCAGGTAGGTCTCATAGCTGCCGCTGTAAGCGTGCATGTTGCCCCGCAGGGTCAGGTGGCGGCACGCATGCAGGACCGACAGGAAGTCCTCCGTGGCATCCCGCAGGTGGATGTTGACGGGCAGGTCGAGCCGGTCCGCCAGCTCCAGCTGGACTTTCAGGGCCTGTTTCTGCTCCCGGGCGAATTCCACGGACCAGTGGTAATCCAGGCCGATCTCCCCGATGGCGACGGGATTGCGGTCCAGCCACCCTTCGAGGGCTTCGATTTCTTTCTCCCAATGGGCGTCGACGGAACCGGGATAGAGCCCCAGCATCGGATACAGCACACCCGGATACCGGCCGGTCAGGTCGAACAGGGCCTGCCGCTCCCGGCTGTCCACGTCCGGCTGGACCATCTTGAAAACGCCGGCTTCCCGGGCCCGTCCGATGGCCGCCTCCGCGTCCTGGGCGAAGGCCTCGTCGTAAAAATGGGTATGGGTGTCGATGAAGCGGGGCATGTCCTGCAAATTTACATATTTTTCGGCTTGATTGTACAGTTCCCGAGCAGGTCCATGCAAATAAAGCCGTCGCTCTCCAGGATGCCGGCTCCGGCCGCTACCTCCGGCCAGGGAATTCCCGTCCGGCGGGCCACTTCCTCAAGGGCGATGCCCCGGTTCTGCCGGATCAGGCCGGCCATTTCGGAGAGCTGCCGGGCCTGGGCCTCTCCGGCGGAGGAACGGTAGAAATCCAGGACCTCCTGGCGCAGGTCCCGCTTTCCCAGGGGCTTCCCGGGCCCCAGGCCGAGCTGTTCCGCCAGGTCGTCCAGATCCGTCAGCGGCTCTGCCAACTGTTCGCGGATGAGCCGGTTACAGCCGGCGGAACGCCGGTCGTCGATCCGGCCGGGCAGGGCCACGACCGTCCGGTCGTAGGAAGCGGCCAGGCGGGCGGTGATCAGTCCGCCGCCGCGGATCTTGGATTCGACCAGGAGGGTTGCACCGCACAGCCCGGCGATGATCCGGTTGCGCCGGATGAAATGGATGGCGAGCGGGGCGGTCCCCGGCGGATAATCGGTGACCAATCCGCTTCCGGGTGCGGCCGCGATGGCGTCGGCCAGGGCTTCATGCCGGAACGGATAGACCCGGTCGATGCCGGTGGCCATGACGGCGAGGGTCGGCAGTCCGCATTCCAGGGCCGTCCGGTGGGCGATTCCATCCGTTCCGAGGGCCAGTCCGCTGACGATGCGGGGCGGTCGGGCGGCCCGGGAGAGGGCCATGACGATGCGCTGGCACCATTCCGTCCCATAGGGACTGATGTCCCGGGTCCCGACCACCGCAATGCCGGGCCGGTCGTCGAAGAGCTGCGCCGGCGCCGTGTCGCTTCGGAGATACAGGCCCAGGGGCGGGTCTTCGCATTCCCGCAGCAGGCCCGGGTAGTCCGCCTCTCCGTACCCGATGAACCGGAAACCGTCCGCCTGCAGCCGTTCCAGGCTTTCGGCCGCCTCGTCCAAGGCACTGGCCGTCAGCTGCGGGAGATAGCGGGACGGCCCCAGGATCTCCCTCCGCTCGCCGGGGGACAGGCGGAACACGGCCGCCGGTCCGCCCAGGGCCTCTGCGATGCGGTGACCCGCGAGGGGCTCGAAACCGAAAATCGTGTTCAAGGCGCACCAGGCCGCCTTGTCTTCATTGACTGTAGCCATTTTTGTCCGCGAAAATAGCAGGATGCGAACAAAAAAAGCGGCCGGACTTGCTTGGGACCGGCCACTTTTCCATAAATCTTATGGAGGGAATGTCTTTTTATTGCCCGGGAACCTAAATGATCAGGAGGGCGTCTCCGTACGGACCGAACTTGTAGCCTTCCTCGAGGGCCACATTGTAGGCATGCATCACGGCCTCGTATCCGCCGAAGGCGGCCACGGACATGAGCATGGTGGAGCAGGGAAGGTGGAAGTTGGACACGATGGCCGTAGGGACCGCATAGCGGTACGGCGGGAAGATGAACTTGTTGGTCCAGCCGTCATAGGCGTTGACCTCGTCGTTGGTGGTGACGTAGGTCTCGAGGCCGCGCATGACGGTCGCACCGACGGCCAGCACCTGGTGGCCGCTGCGCTTGGTCTTGTTGATCATGTCCGCGCTCTCCTGGCTGATGATGAGGCGTTCGGAGTCCATCTTGTGCTTGGACAGGTCTTCGACATCGACCTTGCGGAAATGGCCGAGGCCCATGTGCACCGTGATGAAAGTCTTCCGGATATCCTTGAGGATCATCCGGTTGAACAGTTCACGGCTGAAATGCAGGCCGGCTGCCGGAGCGGAGACGGCACCCTCGTTCTTCGCGAAGATGGTCTGGAAGTTCTCACGGTCTTCCGGGGTCACCTTCTCTTTTACCCAGGGGAGGATCGGGGTCTCGCCCAGGGCGAACAGGGCCTCCTTGAATTCATCGTAGCTGCCGTCGAACAGGAAGCGGAGGGTACGGCCGCGGGAGGTCGTGTTGTCGATGACCTCGGCGACCAGGCTCTCATCCTCGCCGAAATACAGCTTGTTGCCGATGCGGATCTTGCGGGCCGGGTCCACGATGACATCCCACAGGCGCTGCTCCTTGTTGAGTTCACGCAGGAGGAAGACCTCGATGTCGGCGCCCGTCTTCTCCTTGTTGCCGTACAGGCGGGCGGGGAAGACCTTGGTATCGTTGAGGACGAAAATGTCATCCTTGCCGAAATACTGGATGATGTCCTTGAAAATCTTGTGCTCGATCTCGCCGGTCTTCTTGTGGAGAACCATCAGCCGGCATTCGTCTCGCCATCTCGGGGGTTCGGAGGCGATCTTGTCCTTGGTCAGGTTGAAGTTGAACTGGGAAAGTTTCATAACGTCTGCGGGGGTCGCCAAAGGAGCGACAACCTATTATTATACGGCGGCCGGTGAATTTTGTTTCACCGGCCGTAAGAAATTTATGAAAAATCCGTTATACTTTGGCTTCGCGGAAGACCTCGACGATGGAAGGATAGGTGTTTTTCAGGAAAGGGGGCAGGCTGGATTTGGCCACCCAGGCCGCCTTGGCGATGTCTTCCTCGGTCTGCGGGGTCAGGTCGACCGGATCGGTGTAGAGCATGTCGTACCACCAGGTATGCTTGAGGTGCCAGACCCCACCCCGCCGGTAGCAGTGGTCGGTGATGCAGATCAGGTCCCTCAGCTGCAGGGCGTCCACGCCGGTCTCTTCCTGGACTTCCCGGATGGCCGTGATGCGGATGTCCTCCCCGGGCTCCTGGTGGCCTTTCGGCAGGTCCCACAGGCCGTCCCGCTTGATGAGCAGGTAGTCGCCCCGCCGGTTGGAGACGAGGCCGCCGGCGGCATTGACCTCCTTGAACTCGCTGCAGATCCGCCGGTAGGTCGCATGGGTGTCGTCCGACGGGATGTAGATGCGGCTCAGGGTCGCGGAGGCCTCGAACAAGCCGACGAGGGCGTGGATGTCCAGTTTGTCTCCGAGGTGGAATTCCACGGAGTTGGGGTCGGCCAGCGCCGCTTCGCGCGGAGTGCAGATGGCGATGCTGCGCTTTTCGAAATAGATCTTGTGCATGACTTCGGCAAAAATCGCTTATCTTTGCAAAGATAACGCAAAAATCCCGATTATGACAGGACAAGTTGACAGATTGCTGGCCCGGTCCCTGATGGACCTCGGCGCCGTTTTACTGCGGCCTTCGGCCCCGTTTACCTGGGCTTCCGGCTGGCATTCCCCGATCTATTGCGACAACCGTCGGATCCTGTCCTCCCCGCAGGTCCGCTCTTTCGTGGCGCAGGCCCTGGCCGATGAGGCGGCGCGGCTGTACCCCGAGGCGGAGGTCGTCGCCGGGGTGGCGACCGGAGCGATCGCCCATGGCGTGCTGGTGGCGGACCGGCTTGGCAAGCCTTTTGCCTATGTCCGTCCGAAGCCGAAGGACCATGGCACCGGTTCGCAGATCGAAGGGGCCCTGGAACCCGGTCGCAAGGTCGTGGTGATCGAAGACCTGGTATCGACCGGCATGAGCAGCCTGGCGGCCGTGGAGGCCCTGCGCAAGGCCGGAGCCGACGTCCTGGGCATGGTCGCGATCTTTACCTACGGCTTCGACGTGGCCCGGGAGGCTTTCGAAAACGCCGGGGTGCGCCTGACGACCCTGTCCTGCTACCAGGTGCTGGCCGAGGAGGCCCGCGACCGGGGCTACATAGACGAAGAAGGGTTCAAGACCCTGCAGGCGTGGCGGGAATCCCCGTCCACCTGGAACAAATAGGAAAAAGGAAATGACTGAATATCAAAGCAAGACCGCGGTCGTGAGCCGGCCGCCCTATCAGCTCTACATGGCCTTCGTGGACATGCGGAACTTCCTGCAGTACCTGCCGGAGGACAAACGGAAAGACATCGAGGCCGATTATGATACGCTCCATGCCACGGTGCAGGGCTTCAATATCGGCGTGCGGGTGGCCACCCGGCTTCCGTATTCCCGGATTTCCCTGGTCGATGACGGGGCGCCGTTCCGTTTCAACGTCGATTTCTTTTTCGACGCGGCCGGCGGCGATCCCAATAAGACCGAGTTCCACATCAATGTCGCCGCAGACCTGAATTTCATGATGAAGATGCTGATCGGCGGCAAGATCAAGGAAGCCCTCGACAAGATGGTCGACGGCATGGCGGCCGCTTCCGAAGGCCGCATGCCGGAGGGGTTCGATCCGGAGATGTTCAAGGACATGCATGTTTAGTCCGGATTTCATTGCGCTTCTGACGGAGGCTGTTGGCGAGGAAAAGGCCCGCATCGTCTTGGATGCCCTGGGCCGGGATCCTTCCGTTTCGATCCGTCTCAACCCGTTGAAAATCAAGGATTGTCCCTTCGAGGGTGCCACGCCGGTTCCCTGGAGTCCCCATGGGTGGCTGCTGGCCGAGAGGCCTTCCTTCACCCTGGACCCGCTCTTCCATGCGGGCTGCTACTACGTGCAGGATTCCTCGGCCATGTTCGTGGGCGAACTGTTCCGCCGGACGGCAGGACCCGACGTGCGGATGGTGCTGGACCTGTGTGCGGCTCCCGGCGGGAAGACCACCGACCTGGCCGCCAGCCTGCGGGAAATCAGCGATGAACCCTTCACGCTGGTCGCCAACGAGGTGATGCGGGGACGCTGCAAGGTCCTGCGGCAGAACGTCGCCATCTGGGGCGATCCGTGGGTGGGGGTACTGTCCCGGGATCCCGCCGCCTTCCCCGGCCATCCGGTGTTCGACGCCATCGTGGCGGATGTGCCGTGTTCCGGCGAAGGGATGTTCCGCAAGGATGCCAAGGCGGTCGCGGACTGGTCGCTCCAGACCGTGGATTTCTGCGCGGCCCGGCAGCGGCGGATCCTGGCCGACATCTGGCCGAGCCTGAAGGAAGGCGGCCTGCTGATCTATTCCACCTGTACCTTCAACCGTCGCGAGAACGACGGCAATGTCGCCTGGATCGCCGAAGAACTGGGCGCTGAAATCCTTGATCCCGGGGATATTGCGGGCGTTCTGCGCACCGGGCATGGCTATGCGCTCCTGCCGGGACTGGTCCCGGGAGAGGGGCAGTATGCCGCCGCCCTGCGGAAGACCGCACCGGCTGCACGTCCTTACAAAGGGGATTTCATCCAGGAATACCGGGTCGATTTCCCGGTGGTGACCCTGCCCGGTCCGCATTTTGAAGTAGACCGTCCCACGGCGCTCCGGTACCTCCACGGCGACGCCCTGCTGCTGCCGGAGGATGCTCCGAAAGGGATGTTGATCCTGACGTATCAGGGTCATCCCCTCGGACCCGCCAAGAACCTGGGTACCCGTTGCAACAACCTGTACCCCAGGGAACGCAGAATTAAAATGGATATCAAGTTATGAAGAAGATGCTCCTGACGGCCGTCCTCGTCCTGGCCGCCTTCCCGGTCCTGGCGCAGAGCCAGACGGCGGAAGAATACATGAAACGCTATGAGAACCTGGTCTCCCGTGTCGGTTCTTCCGGCCTGGGCGTCGAGACCCTGCTGGACAAGTGGGAGGCCGACTGGCCGGAGGACCTGGACATGCTCCAGGCCCGGTTCCTGTATTGTTTCGACAAATCCCAGCGGGTTGAAATGGTGACCCGCGACCAGTCGAAATTCCTGGGTCAGGCTCCGACCCTCGCCCTGAAGGACAGCCTGGGCAAGGATGTCAACTATTTCCAGGAGACCTTCTATGACGACGAGTTGTTCGGGCAGGGCATCCGTTATATCGAAAAGGCCATCCAGCTGGCTCCGGAACGCCTGGACCTTCGGTTCAACAAGGTGGCGGCCCTGGTCGGCTATGAAAAGGAGAGCCCGGACATGGCCCTTTCCGACCTCAAGTCGCTGATCGACTACAACGCTTCGCAGAAGCCGAAGTGGCAGTACCCGGGCATTACGGTCGACAAGGACTATTTCGATGCCGCCATCCAGGAGTACTGCTTCGTGTTCTTCCGCTACGCGACCCCGCGCTGCTACGACGCGTTCCGCGACCTGTCGCAGAAAATGCTGGATTACGAGCCGAACAACACGCTGTTCCTGGACAACCTGGGCTCTTATTATCTGGTGGCGCGCCGCGATGACAAGAACGCCCTCAAGTACTACAACAAAGTCCTGAAAATCAAGAAGGACGACATCACGGCCATCCGCAACTGCGTCCTGCTGGCCCGCAATGCCAAGGACACCAAGCTCGAAAAGAAATACCTGCCGATGCTGGCCCAGTATGCCGAAACCGAGACAGACAAGGCTGCAGCCCGGGCCCGCCTGGAATTCCTCAGCGGAAAGAAGAAATAGTCCCTATACCTCCCGGCCGTGGCTGTGCTGGTATAACTCCCAGGAATTGAATAGGTTCTGGAAGATGGCGTAGAGGCCGCCGGCGATCGAGGTGACCGGCGTCATGTAGGTATAGCCGAGCCAGATCAGGAAGCCGGTGTTCTTCTGGCCGAGGGCCTGTCCGGCCGTGATCTTGTCCACATGCTCCTTGGCGGACTTGCGGCCGAAGAGGAACTGGACGGCGGTGCAGGCGAGGGAGACGAGGATGATGCAGAGGATGGTGCCGATTCCCAGGTGGCTGTGCAGCAGGGCCTTCGTAGACAGCAGGATCGCCAGGGTAAGCCCGATTCCCCAGACATAGAAAGAGTTGCTGCTCCAGCGCATCAGCGTGCGCTGGAGTTTTTTCGTGGTATAGCGGATGATCCAGGCCAGGATGCAGGGCCCGAGCAGCAGCGGGAAGATCCGCAGGGCCAGCGAAAACACGTATTCCCAGAAACCCAGGGAGGCGTGGGGGTTGACCATCGGGATGACGGTCGGGATCAGCAGGGTCGCGGCCGAGTTGATCAGCAGCAGGTAGGTCACGGTCCCGTGGAGGTCGCCGCCCAGCTTGTCGGTGATCACCCCCGCCGCCGAAGCGGTCGGGCAGATAAAACAGAGCATGGCGCATTCCAGCAGGATGCGGATGTCCCCGGGGTCCGTGAAGGCGGCCGCCAGGCCGAAGGCTACGAAGGCCAGGCATTGGAAGAGCAGGACCCACAGGTGCCAGCGGCGGAGTTTCAGGTCGTGCGGCGAGGTCTTGACGAACTGGAAGAACAGCAGGATGGCGATGACCCAGCGCTGGCCTTCCGAGACGACGGGCCCCAGCACGGGTCCCAGCGGCTTCAGGGCCGGGATGAAGTAATAGAGCAGGTAGAGGGTTGCGCCGGTGACCATGGCCACGGGCAGCATCCATTCCTTGAGGAACCGGACGGCCTTATTCATCGGCTTTCTTCAGGATAGGGAAGAACAACCGGTCCACGAGGGGGTCGGTCAGTTTCATGCAGAGTCCCGTCAGCAGGGCCAGGATCAGGGTCCCTTCGCGGATGACGATGTCCGTGCCGTCTCCGAAGAAACTGCGGAACGACAGCCAGGCGAACCCTGCGGACAGCAGCACCAGGACAACGTCGATGACAATCTTGACATTGCTGAACTTGGTCCCGCTCACCTGGGCGATGACATCGGTCAGCTTGTCGCCGGCCAGGATCCAGGCGCCGGCGATGACTTCGATGTGGATGCCGACGGCGGTCAGCAGGACGCTGGCCAGGCAGAGTGCCATCCGCGCGGCGTAGGTCGCGGCCGGGATGCCCTGGCAGGCCCAGATGGCCGCATCGCAGAGGTAGCCGAAGACGAAGGCGGCCGGAATCTGCATGAGGTATTCGGCCTTGAACTTACGGCCGAGCAGGATCATCTGCGTCAGGATGAAAATGATATGCATCATCCAGGTGAAGGTACCCACACTGATGGCGCCCCATTTAAGGTTCAGGACGGCCGGCGGGCAGGAAACCGGGGCGGTGCCGAGGTTGGATTTCAGGGAAAGGGCTACGCCGATCGCGACCAGGATCAGGCCGAAAGTGGCGACGCCGTAGCGGATCATGATATTCTTCAAGGTCTTTTTGGCCATATTTGCCAGGTTATTAGGATGCAAATATCGTAAAAATTCCTATCTTCGCAAGGTTTTCGCTCTCGCCCGCGCGTGAGCGGCGGAAGCAGTGAATTGAAACTCAAAAATTTCGATACATGAAAAAAACAGTTATTATGATGATGGCCGCTGCCGTGCTGGCAAGCGCCTGCGGCCAGAAGCAGGAAAAGCTTCCTGCCCTCGACCTGGCCTCCCTGGATACGTCCGTGAGCCCGGGTCAGGATTTCTATCAGTATGCCACCGGCGGTTGGCAGAAAGCCCATCCGCTCCCGGCCGAGTATTCCCGTTACGGCTCCTTCGACGCCATCGGTGAAAACACCCAGAAACAGCTCAACGACCTCTTTGCCGAGATGGCGAAGATGACCGCCGAGAAGGGTACTGTCGACCAGAAGATCTCCGACCTCTATAAGATGGCCCTTGACTCCCTGACCCGCAACCAGTTGGGCGCCGAGCCGATCCAGCCTTACATCGCCGAGATCCAGGCCGTTTCCTCCAAGGAGGACCTGGCCCGCCTGCTGGGCCGCATGAACAAGGTCGGTGAAGGCGGTTTCTATGGCGGCGGCGTGGACGCTGACCTGATGGACAGCAACATGCAGATCTTCTACCTGGGCCAGGGCGGCCTGGGCATGGGCGACCGCGACTACTACCTCGACCCGAAGAACGCCGAACTCAAGGCCGGATACAAGAACTTCCTTGTCAAGGTCTTCGAACTTGCCGGTCTGGAGAATGCCGAAGAACTGGCAGCCAAGGACCTCGCTGTCGAGGATGCGATGGCCCAGGTCTCCTGGACGCGCGAGAAGAACCGCGACATGGCGGCGATCTACAACCCGATGTCTACCGACCAGATCTTCAAGAACTGGCCGAACCTGCACATTGACCTGACCATGCAGGAACTGGGCATCCCGGCCCAGGAGAAAGTGATCGTCCAGCAGCCTTCCTATTTCGACGGCCTGGACCGGATCTTCAAGGATTGCGATCTCGAGAGCCTGAAGGCTTATCTGCTGGCGAATTTCATCAGCGGTTCCTGCGGTTCCCTGAGCGATGATTTCTATACCGCCAGCTGGGAGTTCTTCAGCCACCAGATGGCCGGTGCCCAGGAGCAGCGCCCGCGTTGGAAGCGTGCCATGTCCGTCCCGAACAGCCTGCTGGGCGAAGCCGTCGGCGAGATGTATGTCCAGAAGTATTTCCCGGCTTCCTCCAAGGAGAAGATGGTGGGGCTGGTGGAGAACCTCCGCACCGCCCTGGGCGAGCATATCGACGGCCTGGATTGGATGAGCGATGCCACCAAGGCCCGCGCCCGCGAGAAACTGGCGGCCTTCACCGTCAAGATCGGCTATCCGGACAAGTGGAAGGATTACAGCACCCTGGACATCGATCCGTCCAAGACCTATTATGAGAACCTGCGCGCCGCCAGCGCCTGGTATACCGCCGACAACCTGTCCAAGCTCGGCAAGCCGACCGACAAGACCGAATGGGGCATGACCCCGCAGACGGTCAACGCCTACTACAACCCGACGACCAACGAGATCTGCTTCCCGGCCGCCATCCTCCAGAAGCCGTTCTTCGATCCGGAGGCCGACGAGGCCGTCAACTACGGTGGTATCGGCGTGGTGATCGGTCATGAGATGAGCCATGGTTTCGACGACCAGGGCAGCATGTTCGACGCCGCCGGCAACATGGTCAACTGGTGGACCGACGAGGACAAGGCCAAGTTCAACGAGAAGGCTGCCAAGCTCGGCGCCCAGTTCGACGCGGTGGAGATCCTCCCGGGCCTCCATGCCAACGGTACCTATACCATGGGTGAGAACATCGGCGACCACGGCGGCCTCAGCATCGCCTGGACGGCCATGCAGAACGCCATCAAGGACAACCGTCCGGGCCTGATCGACGGCTTCACGCCGGAGCAGCGCTTCTGGCTGTCCTACGGTGCCATCTGGGCCCAGAACATCACCGACCAGGAGAAGGAGCGCCTGACCAACATGGACGTCCACTCCCTGGCCGTGAACCGTGTCAATGTTTCCATCCGTAACTTCGGTGAATTCTTCGACGCCTTCGGCATCAAGGAAGGGGACCCGATGTGGCGGCCGGAAGAGGAGCGCGTCCATATCTGGTAATGAACGCTCCGCGGTTCATATCGCGCAGAATCCGTTTTGAAGGGAAGATCGCGGTCATTTCGATCGCGATCTCCTTTCTTGTCATGATTTTGGCCGTCGCCATCTCCGGCGGATTCCGGAAGGAACTCCGGAAGGGGATCACGGCCATCTCCGGGGATATCCAGCTCACGCCCCCGGACCTGAATTATGTGGGCGAAACCGATCCGATCTCCCTGGAGGCGTCCTGGATGGAATCCACGGCCGCCCTCCCCGGGATCGAGACGGTGACCCCCGCCGTCTACCGGGCGGGGATCGTACGCAGCGGCGACAATATCCACGGGGTGCTGTTCAAGGGCGTCCCGGACGGACCGGACAGCCTCGGGGTGCGGGTCCCTTCCCGCCTGGCCCGGATGCTGAACCTGTCCGCCGGTGACCGGCTGATCGCGTACTTTGTCGGGGAACGGGTGAAAGTCAGGAACTTCCATGTCGCGGAAGTCTACCCGAGCATCCTGTCCGGCGACGACAACCTGGTCGTCTTTGCAGGCCTGTCCGATATGCAGCGGCTCAACGGCTGGTCTTCGGAAGAGGTCTCCGCCGTGGAGTATTCCCTGACGGACAAGAGCAACGCCGCCCTGGAGGACATGACCAACCGGGTCGGGACCCTGGTGCTGCTTTCCACCCCGCAGGAGGAAGAAGCCCCGCTGGCCTCCTCCGCGCAGAACAAGTATCCTTCGATTTTCTCCTGGCTGGACCTGATCGACCTGAACGTCGTGATGATCCTGGTCCTGATGACCATCGTCGCCGGGTTCAACATGATTTCCGGCCTGCTGATCCTGTTGTTCCGCAACATCTCCACCATCGGTACGCTCAAATCCATGGGCATGACCGACCGGGCCATTTCCGAGGTCTTCCTGCGGGTGGCTGCGAACCTGGTGCTCAAGGGGATGCTGATCGGCAACGCCATCGCCCTGCTGCTGTGTCTGGTGCAGGGGGCTACCCATTTCGTCCGGCTTAATCCGGACAATTATTTCGTTTCCTTCGTGCCGGTGCACGTGAATCCATGGCTGATCCTCGGGGCCGACCTGGCCTCGTTCCTGGTGATCCTGCTGTTCTTGTTGCTTCCGAGTCTGTTCATTTCCCGCGTCGACCCGGCCAAGACCGTCCGGGCCCAGTAGCCTACGGGGCGAGGGTGCAGAAGGCCTGGTAGAGTGCTTCGATGTCTTCGATGTACTTGATGGTCTCGAAGCCTTGGAAGATGCCCAGTTTGACCGTATCCACCTGCAGGATGGATTCTTCCCGCATATCCGGGATGACCTCGAGCAGTTCGGACCAGCGGGAGTGGGGTTTCCCGGCATAAGCGGCATAGTTGAGGATGTCCTGGAGGCGGCCTTCACCGGCATTGTATGCGGCCAGGGTGAAGCGCATCAGTTCCTGCGGATCCGCGGCGTCGTCGTCAAACATGTCCTGCAGCCGCCGCAGGTATTCGCAGGCGGCGCGCAGGTTCTCTTCCGGGTTGAGCATGTCATCCGTATGGTGTTTCCGGGCGGTGTGGGGCATCATCTGCATGAGGCCTTCGGCTCCCCGGGGAGAGCGGAGCTCGATGTGGAACTTGGATTCGTTCCAGACCAGGGCGGCCAGCATGCGCCAGTCCCAGCCGATGCCGGCGGCATATTGGCGGATCAGGTCATCGTAGGGGCTGAGCGGCGTACCGATACGGCCGTTCTCCACCCGCTTGAACGGTTCGTAGGAAGGCTTGAAGCGTTGCAGGATGTTTGAGAAAGCCTTGGTCCCCTGGAACTGACCGAGCCAGACGTTGACGGTACGGATCAGGCCGTCCCGGTTGTTGCGGATGATCCAGAGGGTGCTGTCAGGCAGGACCGGCGTGGAGAAGAAGGTCTCGGGAATGACCAGGGAATCGCGGAAGGGGAGGATGACCAGGTCGACGCTGTCGGCCATCAGGCTGTCCAGGGGCGCATCCGGCTGGGTCAGGAAGATGTCCGGCGTGCAGGGCGTCTCTTCTCCCAGGTTCTCCAGGAGCTCGTAGTTGAATCCGGCGCTGTAGGTCATGGTCGGAGAGGTCCAGCCCCTGAGGGCAAGGGCGCAGCGGACGAATTCTTCTTCGGCCGGCGGGGTGCGCGGGGGTTGCATGGGCTGCAAAAAGCCGGTGACGGGAAGCGTCACCAGGCTGAGAATCAAGTATCTAGCTAATTGCCGGGGGGACATTTCTCCGTCGGATTAGAAACCGCCCATTCCCGATCCCATTCCCGAAGTAAGGCCGCTGAGGCCGCCTCGGAGACCGCCCATGCCGCCCGAACCGGCGTTCCCGGACGAAGAGCCGCCCGAACCGGCACGGCTGCTGGCGCTCTCGTTTTTGCGGGTTTGGGTGTAGAACGGCCACCAGATACCGAACTTGAGGGCGCGCTGCGGCCGGATGAAATGGTGGGCGCTGAAGTAGTCAGCGGATTCCAGCGGCCAGCCCATGCCGGCATTGACCAGTTTGACGAAGATCGTGGCACGCTTCCACTGGACATTGACGAAGGCGTCGATATAGGGGCTCATGCCGTATTTCTCTTCGGTCTGGTTGTGGAACTGGCCGAGGGCCGGGCTGTAAGCCGGGGCGTACCACTGGGTGGTCCCGGTCACATTGGCGCCGATCTGCATCTTCATGACATCCTTGCTGACGATGTTGAACTGGAGGTACCAGCGCAGGTTGGCTGCCACCATCGGCAGCGGCATGACGTCCTCGTTGGAGGACATCTGGAACAGGACGCGGTTGTCGAAATGGAACATCCACAGGCGGAAGTTCTTCATCAGCGAGACCTTGGCCACGCTCATCGGGGTGGTGTTCTGCCGGACGATCCCGTCCGTGTCATAGTAGATGTTCTTGTCCAGCAGGGCATAGCCGGCCGCCAGTTCGAAGTCCAGGTGCGGGATGGCCAGTTTCCCTTCAATCTTGGTCGTGGAAATCTTGCCGAAGTCATTGTCCCACCGGTAGTGGTTGGCATACATGTGCTGGACGTAGAAGTCCGGTTCACGGAGACTGGTCTCGAAATGGGCGCTCAGGCTGATGGGGCTCTTGCGGTGGCGGCGGAACGGATACAGGTCCAGCCGGGCGTCGGCACGGATGCCCATGTCCCCGGCTTCCTGTCCGAGGAAGGTGAAGTCGCCCTGGGCGTTCCAATGGACGGCATTGCGGAGCTGGCCGCCGACCCCGCCGTACAGGTAGGTGGAGTTCCAGACGGTATTGGAAGGTCCTTTCAGGTAGTCGTCCGGCGTGAAGAGGTAGTGCCGCTGGATGCGGTTGCCTACGCCCACGTCCAGGGTCGAGACGAAAGCGTCGGCCGACCAGGGCTGCAGTTTGGCAAAGATGCGGTTCTCCAGGCGCATGACCCGGAGCGAGTCGTTGCTCTGGGTCGGATTGAGGAAGAAGTTCCCGTTGTAGAAGGCCCGGCCGGTTTCATCGGTCGCGGCGATGTTGTCGGTGTAGATCTTCCGGAAGGTGGAGAATTCGCTGCTGTGGCCGATGAAGAAGGTGGTGACATCCGTGTCCAGCGTCTTCGTCGTGTCAGCCTGGGTCGTATCCTTCTTGTGGATCAAGTCCTTGATGAAGGTCAGCGGGATGCGGTAGGTCTGGTCGAGGAAGACGGTGTTCTTGACGACCTTGGTATCGGCGTCCGTCAGGTTGACGGTGATTTCACGGGAGTTGACGGTCGTATCCCGGATCCAGAAATTGTCCGTAATGCCGCCGTTCTCCGATTTCTCGATCTTGTTGTAGATGTAACCGCCGTGGGCCTGGTACCGTTTGCCCAGCCAGTTGGCGGCGGCCACGAAGGTACGGTTGTCGGCATCCTCGCTCTCGAACATGCCGTTGGCACCGAACCGGTCATATTCCAGCATCAGGTTGAGCTGCGGGAAGATGTTCTGCGTCGTCAGGATGTGCAGTTCGGACTCTTCCCGTTCGGTGTTGGCGAAGTTGGTGCCCCAGTAGGCCAGCTCGGTGTACGGGGTCTTGGTATTGTACATCGGCAGGGTCGACGGGCTGTAGCTGTAGACCTCGTAGGGCTCGTAGAAGGAGATCCGGTCGACGGATGCCCGCTTGAAGAAATCATAGGTCTGCACCGGGGAGCCGATGATACCCAGATAGCTGGCACCTACATCGTTGCGCTGGAAAGGATAGTCGTTGAAGGTGTAGTTGAAACTCGTATCCTTCGGAATGGCCGCAGCCTTGGCGAAGAGCGGGTCCCGGTTCCAGGTAACCAGCCGCTTGTAGAAGAGGCTGTCCGGCAGGGCGAAGGTCTCGAGGATGCGCGGGGTATTCTCGCGGATGCTGTCCTTGATGGCCTGCAGGCTGTCCTTGATGACGAAGAGGCTGTCCATCTTCCGCTGCTGGCGCTTGAATTTCTGGTCGGCGTCATAGCGCTTGCGGGCGGCCTTGTCCAGGCCGGCATACCATTCGTCGAACTTGCGCTTGGCCTCGATGGTGGAGTCGGCGTAGTAGAGCGAATCCAGCCGCGGCCAATCCAGGGAGTCCCCGGCCGCCTTGAGCGAATCGATGATCTGCTTGTGGGTAAGGGAATCCTTGAGGGCGACGTAATAGCGGTAGCGGAACGGATCGGTCAGCTTGAGGGAATCCGGCGGGATGATCGTGTCGCGGGCGGTCAGGCGGGGAAGGGTATCCTCCGGTGAAAGCTCGCCGAGCAGGGCGGCGGAATCGCCGGCGGCCTTGTCTGCTCCCGTGCGGAACTTGGTGAATACCTTGGCGTTGTTGTAGATGACCGTATCCGGGGAGAAAACGGGACCGATCAGTTCGTTCCAGGATACGCCCCGGCGGGCGAGATCCATGCCGAAGGTCTGGACCGCGGCAAAGACGACCACGGCCAGCGGAAAGCCTGCTTTTCTCCAAAAATGCTTCATAACGGACCGGTAACCGGCATTAAACCTACAAATTTACGTACTTTTCGCGATATCACCAAAACCCGGGGCCTGGATACGGAAAAGGCCGGTCCCGACGGACCGGCCCGTAAATGACGGCAGGGAACAAATCCTACTGCTTTTCGATGATGTCCATGCCGAGGCGGATGGCTTCCTCGTTCATCGGGATCAGGTGGTGGTGACGCTCCGGAAGGGTCTTGCGGAGGGCCTTGAGCACGCTCTCGATGGTGACGATCGGATGTACTTTCAGCAGGCCGCCGAGCACGATCATGTTGAAGACCTTGATCATGTTCATCTCAGCCGCCTTGTCCATCGCATCGATCCGGTAGACGTTGATGTCCTTGCGGGTCGGGGGGACGTTGATGCCATAACCGTCGTAGATGAGGGTGCCGCCCGGCTTGACCTTGCCCTCGAATTTCTCGAGCGAAGGCTGGTTCAGGACGATCGCCGTGTCATAGGAACTCAGGATCGGAGAGGAAACCGGCTCGTCGCTGACGATGACGGTCACGTTGGCGGTGCCGCCGCGCTGTTCCGGTCCGTACGCCGGCATCCAGGTCACCTCCTTGTCTTCCATAAGGCCGGAATAGGCGAGGATCTTGCCCATCGAGAGGACGCCCTGTCCTCCGAATCCGGAAATGATAATTTCGTGTGTCATAGTGCCTTGCGTATTATTAACCTTTGTCCTTGAGATCGCCGAGCGGGTAGAACGGAACCATGTTCTCTTCCATCCACTTGTTGGCTTTTTCCGGGCTCATGCGCCAGTTGGTGTTGCAGGTGGAAACGATTTCCACGAGGTTGGAACCCTTGCCCTGCATCGAGTACTCGAACGCCTTGCGGATCGCCTTCTTCGCCTTGAGGATGGCGGCGACGTTCTGGACGCTCTGGCGGGTGACGTAGCAGGTGCCCTGGAGGCTGGCGGCGATATCCGCCATCTTCAGCGGGTAACCGTGGAGTTTCGGGTCGCGGCCGTACGGGCAGGTCACGGTCTTCATGCCGAGCAGGGTGGTCGGGGCCATCTGGCCGCCGGTCATGCCGTAAATGGC